>JBGVIB010000104.1:0-6707 GCA_045122835.1 Lachnospiraceae bacterium | reverse complement strand
ATAGAGAACTATGAAGTTACAGACTACAGTGTGTTGGACGAACTTACAGGACTAGAGGAGGCTGCTATAGAATTTACATATGATTCGATTCTCCCTTCCTTTGCAGGAATGACAAATTTGACAACACTTTCTATAGAGGGGGCAGAGGACATCAGTTTCCTGGGAAATGCAGTGAATGTAACAGAGCTTACACTGGCAGATTGTTATCTGGATAATATGGAGGTTCTTACAGCTTTAAGTAACCTAAAAGCATTGCATATAAATGAGGCTGGATCTTATACAAAAAACCTGTCACCATTAATGAAACTTAGCAGTTTAGAACTGTTAGATATCAGTGGAACCGATATTTTTGGCTATGTGGAGGAAGTATTATCACTTCCGAATTTAAAGGAATTTTACATGGATGAGTGTGTGGTTGCCTTTGACTTTAATAAAATAACAGGTAATGAGAATCTGAAGGTACTAAGCATGAATGAAGTAAAGCTTCTTGATTATGGTCCAGACTATGATGCACAGAAATATTATGCAAATGGAGAGGGCACACAAATTAACATTTCAGATTATGCAGAAGCCTTTAGGAAGTTCCCAAATTTAACAGAGCTGTATCTGGCAAGTGATGAAATTGAGAATGTTGAATTTGCCAAAGGACTTCCGTTGTTAGAAGTGTTAGATATTTCCGATAATTATGTTTCTAGTGTGGTGCCGTTAAAGGAACTTTCCAGTTTAAAAGTATTATGGTGTGAAGATAATGATATTATAGATCTGTCGGAATTGGGAAGCGGAGTAACAATAGTAGAGGAATAATGCTCTGGAGAACAAAATCAGCGCAGAGAAAAGCGTGCAAGCACATTGGTAAGCTAAAAAATGATTTGCGAAAAGAGGAACACTATGAAAATAAAACCATATATGAAAAAAATTGCAATTATATGTGTTGTGTGCATAATAATCGGCATATTGACACTTGCAATTTCCAATATTGTAGTAATAGCTGAGGGAAAATCTCATATTACCACATCAGAAGAAGCCTCTGGCAAAGACTATGACTGCATTTTGGTATTAGGTTGCGGCGTTCGGGATGATGGAAGCATGTCCCCAATGTTAAAGGATAGGATGGACAAGGGAATTGAACTTTATAATGCGGGGATTGCACCAAAGCTCCTTGTAAGCGGAGACCACGGCCGGGAGCAGTATGATGAGGTAAACACCATGAAGACCTATGCCATAGAACAGGGTGTGCCATCAGAAGATATATTTATGGACCATGCAGGCTTTTCCACCTATGAAAGTATGTATCGTGCAAAGGAAGTATTTGGTGCAGATAAAATCATTGTGGTGACACAGGAGTATCATATGTATCGTGGATTATATGCGGCTAATTCACTGGGATTAGATGCAGATGGAGTGTCAACAGACCCGGTAGAGTATGGCGGACAATTCTCACGGGATGTCAGAGAAGTACTGGCAAGAACAAAGGAAGTCATTACCTGTATCATAAAATCCAAGCCATCTTATTTAGGAGAACCAATTTCTTTAGAAGGCAGTGGAGATGTGACTAACGATAAGGAATTACTGTAGCGAGGAAGTAACTGTTCAGAACAGGGCTGTGCTGTACAGTGTGGCCCGTATGAAAATGTGGTGGAGCAATAGTAGGAGTAAGCAATGGAGATCAAATCAGTATTAGAATACATGCATTTAGCAGAAAAATTAAAATGTAATACAAGACATTCCTGGACATCTTCCGGAAGAAAGGAGAGTGTATCAGAGCATTGCCACAGAATGTCAATGTTTGCATACTTTATAAAAGATGAGTTCCCGGAAGCAGATATGGGTAAAGTAGTGAAAATGTGTATTTTTCATGACATCGGAGAGGCTATTACGGGAGATATTCCATCTTTTTATAAGACAACACAGAACGAAGAATATGAGAATCAGTGCAGAAATGATTTATTTGCAGATATGCCCCAGCCGTTAGGAAGTGAATTGGCGGAATTATTGTGGGAATTTGAGGAGCAGAAAACAGTAGAATCAAAAATAGCAAAAGCGTTAGATAAGTTAGAGGCTGTGATTCAACATGATGAAGCAGATGTTTCTACCTGGATTCCTTTGGAATTTGAACTTCAATACACATATGCAGAAGACGCAACAGCATTTTCGGGGTATCTGACTGCATTAAAAAAAGAAGTAGATAAACTTACAACAAAGCGGATTGAGGAAGCAACAAACAAAGCGGATGGAGTTGTCATTTTAGCATCCAATTCACCTAGAAGAAAAGAACTGCTGACACAAATGGGCATATCCTTTATTGTGCGTCCGGCAAAAGGGGAAGAAGTGATTACAAGCACCAATCCGGAGGCAGTAGTAAAGGAATTGTCAGAGCAAAAGGCAGCAGAAGTGGCTGACAGCGTTGAAAATGGTATTATCATTGGTGCTGATACGGTAGTTGCATATCAGGATGAAATTATGGGAAAACCAAAGGATGAGCAGGATGCTTTTCGAATGTTAAAAGCACTGCAGGGCAATACTCATCAGGTATATACAGGCGTAACCATCATTCAGAAGAAAGACGGAAAAGAAAGCAAACGAATGGTATTTGCAGAAAAAACAGAAGTTGTTTTTTTTGAAACAGCAGATGACGATTTGAAACGATACATTCAGACTGGAGACTGTATGGACAAGGCAGGTTCCTACGGAATCCAGACAGCTGGAGGATTTTTAGTAAAGGAAATTCATGGAGATTACAATAATGTAGTAGGTCTGCCAGCGGCTAAAGTAAAACGAATGTTGGATAGTTTGGTATAATAAGAACAGGAGAAAAAATTATGGTATTTAAAGAACAATATGTAAAAACATTTTTAGAAAAACAGTCACAATTATATGATGAACCAGTAGCAGAAACCTTAGAGGAAGCAGACGAATTCCTTGATATCAGCATGGCAACCGTGTGCGACAACATGAAAGATGTAAAAGATTATTTAAAAGAAATCGGAGCAGATATCTGTGGAATGACCTTAGAGGATATTGAAGATATGCCGGAAGTATTTGCAATGCCGGATGGGAAATATTTAGTACTGGAAGTGTAATTGATTTCTGATTTACAAAGGGATCTTCGTTAGAGCAATTTTCATGCCAGGGTAGAATGGAATAATATTATGTTTTGTGGAGGGACACATTTTGCAGAAAGTAAGAATCGTAACAGATAGCAACAGCGGTATTACACAGAGTGAAGCAAAAGCTCTGGGAATTGATGTAATACCAATGCCTTTTGATATTAATGGAGAGACTTTCTTCGAGGATATTACACTGACACAGGAAGAATTTTATAAAAAATTAGAGGAGGGAGCTGATATCAGCACCTCCCAGCCATCCATAGAGACCGTTACAAACTTGTGGAACAAACTGTTAGAAGAATATGATGCCATTGTTCATATTCCAATGTCAAGTGGACTTAGTGGTTCCTGCCAGACAGCGATGGCAATGGCTGCGGATTATGATGGAAAGGTTCAAGTAGTGGACAACCAGAGGATTTCTGTTACTATGAAACGTTCTGTAATGGAAGCACTAGAGCTGGTTCGCCAGGGGAAAACAGCTTCAGAAGTGAAGAAAATTTTAGAGGACACAAAATTTGATTCCAGCATCTATATCACTCTCGATACATTAAAGTACTTGAAAAAAGGTGGAAGAATCACACCAGCAGCAGCGGCACTGGGAACACTTTTAAGAATTAAGCCGGTATTGCAGATTCAGGGAGAAAAATTAGATGCTTTCGCTAAAGCAAGAACCACGAAGCAGGCAAAAAACATTATGACAGATGCCGTCAAGAAGGACATTGAGACACGATTTAACATAGAAGGAAAGGGTGATATGGTGTACTTGGATATTGCGTACACCAATGACAGGGTAGCAGCCGAGGAATTTAAGGCAGAAGTGCAAAAGTTATTCCCGGATGTTACTGCGGAAATGTATATCAATCCATTGTCCTTAAGCGTGTCCTGCCACATTGGGCCAGGTGCATTAGCGGTTACTTGTACTAAGAAACTGACAGAACAAAGCATATAAACACGCTCCGGCAAATGGGAAGTCCCAGGCTTATTCAGCCAGGACTTCCCATTTTTCGTATGCTTCTTCTAATTTTGCAGTCAGTTCATCTTTCTCATTGGAGACTTCCAAACATTTCTGCACATCAGAAAAGACTTCCTCCGTTGTCATTAATTCATCTAGTTTGGCAATTTTGCCTTCCAGTTCAGCAATCTGTTCTTCTAAACGCTTCAGTTCATTTTCCTTCTTACGTTTGTTCGCCTGTTCTTCCTTTTGCTTCTTCCAGTCCAGCTTGCCATCATTGCCGGAAGCTGTAGCTGCAGATGTAGTAGCAGCAACAGATTCTGTAGGAGAAAGAATATCCTTTTTCTCAAGGAAATAATCATAATTTCCTACATAGTTAACAATCTGGTTCTGTGTTAGATGCAAAATGCGGGTTGCCGTTTTGTTGATAAAATATCGATCATGGGACACATAAAGAACAGTACCAGTGTAGCTGTTCAGCGCATTTTCCAAAATCTCCTTAGAAGTAATGTCTAAATGGTTGGTAGGCTCGTCCAAAATCAGGAAGTTCGCTTCTGACAACATAAGTTTTGCAAGAGAAACACGGCCACGTTCCCCACCACTTAAATCGCTGATTTTCTTAAATACATCATCTCCGGTAAATAAAAAGGCAGCTAATACGTTACGAATCTGAGTATTGTTCATATTTGGATAGGTGTCGGAAATTTCCTCAAAAATAGTCTTGTCCATATGTAGTACATGGTGTTCCTGATCATAATATCCAATGTGTACATTTGCTCCCGGCTTCACTTCTCCGCTGTCTGCCAAAATCAGCCCGTTAATAATCTTTAAAATGGTAGTTTTTCCTGTTCCATTGTTACCAATGAGTGCAATGCGCTCCCCACGTTTGATATCAAAATTAATATCTTTAAAAAGACAGGTACCATCAAATGTTTTAGTAAGACTGGTTACAGACAGCACATCATTTCCACTTAAAATATTAGGCTCCAATGTCAGCTTCATCTGGGTATCCTGTGTCACAGGCTTCTCAATCTGTTCCATTTTGTTCAGCATCTTTTCACGGCTCTCCGCACGTTTGATAGA
Source organism: Lachnospiraceae bacterium (assembly GCA_045122835.1). Taxonomy (GTDB): domain Bacteria; phylum Bacillota; class Clostridia; order Lachnospirales; family Lachnospiraceae; genus JBGVMW01. The sequence continues at coordinate 1,565 of JBGVIB010000104.1, read as the reverse complement.
CTTTTCTCTGTTAAAGGATTTTAACTTTGCAATCACTTCTTCTTGATGCTTGATTTCTCTCTGTTGATTCAAATATGCATGAAGTCTGGCTTCTCTTAAGGCTTCCTTCTTCTGGGCGTAATCCGTATAATTGCCGCTGAATACAGTTAAGCTTCCCTGGTCAAGTTCCACAATCTTAGTAACAACCTTGTCTAAAAAGTACCGGTCGTGGGCAACGATAATAACTGCACCCTTGTAATTCAGAAGAAATCCCTCTAACCATGCAATAGAGTCCATATCCAGATGGTTGGTAGGCTCGTCAAGCAGCAGTACATCTGGCTTGGTTAACAGCAGCTTGCCTAATGCCACACGGGTTTTCTGTCCACCGGAGCAATCAGATATTTTTTTAGAAAAGTCTTCCTCAGAAAATCCAAGACCCTTTAGTACACCAGTCATTTCACTTTTGTAAGCATACCCGTTAGCGGACTCATATTCCGCCTGGCAGCGGTGATAAGTTTCAAGCAGTTCCTCTAATTCCTTGCCTTCCACCTGCTTCATCTGTAATTCCAAAGAACGGATTCTTCGCTCTAACGCCAGAATATCCTGTTTCACTTCCAGCAGTGCATCATAAATTGTCATATCCAGATGCATTTCCTGATGCTGTGCAAGGTACCCAATGGTTTTCCCCTTAGACAGCACCACGGTACCATTATCTGGGGCCATCTCCCCAATAATCATTTTTAGTAAGGTAGATTTCCCAGCACCGTTCATTCCAACAATTGCCGCTTTTTCTCTGTCTTCTATATGAAAGGAACCATTTTGAATAATCACATTTGTTCCAAAAGCTTTGTCAATATTCTGACATGCAAGTATCATAGCTTTTCCTCCTAATTTTCCCAAGGCGTCCGCCCAAAATTCTATTGGTTATTATACGGAGTTTTCCCGTGTGTGTCAAATTATAGATATAATGATAAGGGATAGTAGTGACTTTATAAACGGCAATGATATCTGGCTATTTAGATGCCATGAACGATTATATGAACCAGATTGCCAGCGAAATTTTCAGTAGAGATTTGACAGATATGGCTGGCGTTTTTTGAATTGACATTATTTTAACGGACTAGTATAATAAAGTTAATTATGGCTTGTGTTCAGCATGGAACAAAAGCCCCTTACATAAATAGTAAAGAAGTGAGACTTCCTGATAAGGAGGACATGAAAAGTGGAAGAAAAAGAAATTTCAAGAGCCGTGATAAAGAGACTTCCAAGATATCACAGATATTTAGGCGAGTTATTAGAAAATGGCGTAGAACGGATTTCTTCAGGTGATTTAAGCCGCCAGATGAACGTGACGGCATCCCAGATTCGTCAGGATTTGAATAATTTTGGGGGATTTGGACAGCAGGGATATGGATATAATGTGCAATATCTGTATGATGAGATTGCTAAGATATTAGGTCTTGACAGGCAGCACGATATGATTATTGTAGGAGCCGGTAATTTAGGCCAGGCAATAGCCAATTATGCCAATTTTGAGAACAGAGGATTTATTATTAAGGCATTATTTGACATTAATCCAGAATTGG
>JBGVIB010000103.1:0-11213 GCA_045122835.1 Lachnospiraceae bacterium | reverse complement strand
TTTGTGCATAAGTCCAAAAATTACGCATTTACAGCGTGATTTTTGGACTTCGTTTATGCACAAATCACCACCCTTAGAACCACTTACAGCTAAATTCCTAGCCTCTGATAGCAAGCTACATCCCCTCTCTCAGCCGGACGGTTTACGCATATGATTAGGCAATCCAGACAGCTTACAATAGGCGTCCGGGTAGCCACTATGATTAAACAAGCACACAACCCAGAATTTGCAGCCACATTCCTAAATACAGAAAAGCCACTACAGCATTCCACCCCTGTAGTGACTTTCCTAATTTTAACATATCTACTCCACAATCAACTCCCGCACTTCAACCTTCTTCACTTTCCTGGAAGCCATCAGAAAACGTACTGCACACTGCAGTCGCAAATTCCATGTGGTAAATCCCAATGCTTTGTAGATACCAATATCGCATTTTTCCTTTAAAAATGTCTACCCACAAACCATCTTCACACAATCAGTATTCGTTTTTTCAAGTTCCTTCTCCTCTTTCAGCATAAGAAATGCTCCAAGATTTCCTCTCTGTCCATGACTAGCTCTGTGCGAAAATAATTTATCCGCATTGCAGCAGGTACAAATATCTGTAACTACAATGTGATCTTTAGTCAGCCCTGCTTCCTTCATCACAAGTTCATTTGCTTTCCAGAGATTCAACTGGTACTTTCCATTTTCTTTTTTGTAATACAAAAGCCCTGCATCCTCACCAAAAGCTTTATCAAACTCTGCAATGACATCCTCGCTGACTTCATAACAATCCTGACAAATAGATGGTGCAATGCATCCAATCATATCTGCAGGATTACAGCCATACTCCACCTGCATCCGTTCTACTGTTTTCAGACCAATCTTTCCTACTGTTCCACGCCAGCCGGAATGAGATAAACCGATGGCTTTTTTCACTGGATCAACAAAATATAATGGCACGCAGTCTGCGTAAAAGGTTGCCAATACCAGCCCCGGTACATTAGTAATTAAACCATCAATATCGGAATAATCCCGCTCCTTTGTAAATCCTTTTCCTCTATCTTTTGCTGTCACCACACGAATATTGGTGGTATGTGTCTGGTCAGAAAATACCAGATTGCTACTGTCCATTTTTAGTGCTGCCATCATTCTACGGAAATTTTTCGTAACTGCCTTTTCCTCGTCTCCTCTGGTATAGCTTAAATTCATGGAAGAATAAATACCTTCACTGACCCCACCCATTCGTGTAGAAAATCCATGCTTAATACATGGTATCTGTGATAATTTTTCAAATGTAAGAAATGGTACGCCTGCATGCTCCTGGCATACCATCCTGTCTTCCTGCTTTTTTCGAATCCAATTCATAACTGCCCCTATTCTGCTGATTTGTTCAGCGTTATTATCATTAAGAAGTATGTTTTTTCTCCTATCGTTTTTCTTTCATAATATACTGAATAGTATACAATATTTTTATATTGATTGCACTAAAAAATGTAGAAAAGGTAACTATGAGTATACCGAATAGTTAGAACAAAGCGTGCAGATTGGGGAATGAATTTTGGGACACGCTCTAGTATATAAAAAAGAACCAGCTTAACTCTGATTCTTTTCGCATACACTTGATTTACATTCCTTAGACCAATCTAACATGTCTTGAAGTGTAACCTTATCAATCACACCACAAACAGCATCATTTACCATTGACCACAATTTTACGGATATACAAGAATCCGCCCGTTCACATTCGTTGACTTCATCCTCTAAGCATGCCACTGGCGCCATATTCCCCTCTGTCAACCGCAAAATCATTCCAACTGTATATTCTACAGGCTCTTTCGCCAGGCGATAGCCTCCCTGGGCTCCTCGCAAGCTCTTAACATATCCTGCACGCTTTAATGCCGAAATAATCTGCTCTAAGTATTTTTCAGATATTCCCTGTCTGGCTGCTATATTCTTAATAGTTACTAATTCACCATTTCCCTGCTGCGCCAAATCTAGCATTAATCGAAGTGCATACCGCCCCTTCGTTGATACCTTCATCATAACCCTACACCTCCTACATTTTTCCTATATGAATTATAGATTATACATAAGTGTTCCGTCAAGTACAACCTAATCAAGACAAAAACTTTTATCTTGATAAATTTCTTAATTCCTCTATATACAGACTGGCAATCATACTTAAGGATACACCTTTTCGCTTCACATAGCCAATGCGCATGCTTTCCTCCACCTCCAGGGGAATTGCCGCATACTCCGTACCATTGAGCTCCTCACAGATAATCCCGGAGCACATCGTATAACCGTTAAGTCCTACCATAAGATTTAGCATAGTTGCACGGTCATTCACACGTATCAGTCTCTTATATGCATATGTACTTAACACTTCTTCAGACAAATAAAAAGAATTTTTCTCACCCTGATCAAATGCCAGGCATGGATATTCTTCTAAATCCTCTAATGTCAATACTTCCTTCTGTGCCAGAGGGTTTCCTTTCCAAAGATACACATACGCTTTGCAGGAAAATAATTCTGTAAATTCAATATTATAATCCAGAAACAACTTCTGCATTATTTTTTCATTAAAATCATTAATAAATAAAATTCCCACCTCGCTGACATAATCTCTGACATTCTGCATAACCTCATGAGTCTTCGTCTCGTAAATGGAAAATTCATATTCATCCATTCCAAACTGCTGCACCATTTTTACAAATGCTTTCACCGCAAAAGTGTAATGCTGCATGGAAACACTGAAGCGTTTCTTTCCCTGTTTCTTTTCTATGTAACGCTCATCTAACAGCCTGAACTGGTCTAATAATTGTCTGGCATATCCTAAAAACTCATTGCCTTCCGGAGTAACAGTGATACCCCGGTTGGTTCTGTTAAAAATCGTAATACCGATTTCGTCTTCTAAATCTTTTATAGTTCCAGATAGACTAGGCTGGGAAATGAACAGCTTAGCTGCCGCTTTATTCATAGAATTGCAATCTGCAATGGTAACCGCATACTTAATCTGCTGAAGTGTCATGTTGCTCTCCATTCCGCTACCCTTGGCAGCATTGTTAGTCACTAGTATAGTGCCTTCGAAATAACTCGACTGAATCACTTGTCTATTTTTCTGATTGCGCATGTCAAAAACCCTCAACGTAGCCCGCTACGTCTACGTTTTTTGACATGCACACTCAGATTCAATGGAATTATTTTCGAGACGCTATACTAGAGCGTGCAGATTGCAGGAATGAATTATCATACACGCTCTATATTACCTTGTGTACCGTAGCGGAATATATAGCCTGTATTATTCCACTGCCTTAAAAGCTTCCTCTAAATCTTCCAGAATATCTGCAATATTTTCTGTTCCGATAGAGAGACGGATGGTATTCTTTTTAATGCCCTGTTCTTCTAATTCTTCTTCTGTCAACTGCGAATGTGTTGTAGAAGCCGGATGAATCACTAAGGATTTTACATCCGCAACATTAGCCAGCAACGAGAAGATTTCTAAATTATCAATGAAATCTTTTGCTTTCCTATCATCTCCCTTGATTTCAAATGTGAAGATAGAGCCTCCACCATTCGGGAAATATTTCTTATACAATTCCTGCTGCGCCGCATCTGTAGTAACAGAAGGATGATTTACCTTCTCCACCTGCGGATGATTCTTTAAGAACTCTACTACTTTTAATGTATTTTCCACATGGCGTTCTACTCTTAATGACAGAGTCTCTAAGCCCTGCAAGAAAAGAAATGCATGGAATGGAGATAATGTCGCACCAGTATCTCTCAGTAAAATCGCACGAATTTTTGTAACAAATGCTGCTGCACCTACTGCTTTTGTAAAGCTGATTCCATGATAACTTGGGTTCGGCTCTGTTAATGATGGGAACTTACCAGATGCCTCCCAGTCAAATTTACCACTATCTACAATAATACCACCAAGGGAAGTTCCATGTCCACCAATAAATTTTGTAGCAGAATGTACTACGATATCTGCACCATATTCAATTGGACGTACCAGATATGGTGTTGCAAATGTATTATCAATTACTAACGGAATCTTATGAGCGTGAGCAATTTCTGCCACTTTTTCAATATCTGCAACATCAGAATTTGGATTCCCTAATGTTTCAATAAATACTGCCTTTGTATTATCCTGGATGGCATTCTCAAGTTCTTCGTAATTAGATGGATCCACAAAAGTAGTATTGATTCCGTACTCCACTAATGTATGTGCAAGTAAATTATATGTTCCACCATAAATATTCTTAGCTGCTACAATATGTTCTCCTGCTTTTGCAAGATTTTGAAATGTATACGCTATTGCCGCTGCACCAGAAGCCACTGCTAACGCTGCAACACCGCCTTCTAACGCTGCTACTCTCTGTTCAAACACATCCTGCGTTGGATTTGTTAATCTTCCATAAATGTTACCGGCATCCGATAAACCGAATCTTGCAGCAGCATGGTCGCTGTTGTTGAATACATAAGAAGATGTCTGATAAATCGGAACTGCTCTTGCACCTGTCACCGGATCCGCCTGTTCCTGTCCTACATGAAGCTGTAATGTTTCAAATCTTAAATTTCTTTCTGCTCTTGTCTTTTTACCCATAATAATCTCCTTTTTTCACAGTCCTATACTGAATAATCACTAAGTTTCAATCAATTCCTATATGTTTACAAGGATTATTATATCGAAATACGGAAAAAAGTGCTAATATGCAAAACAAAGGGCTAGTTATAGGTAAAACCTATAACCAACCCTTTCTATACAAAAAGTACATTTATTATATAATCAGCACCCAACTGTCAAACCATTTTAAAAAGTTTTTTACATAACCCACTTCCACTGGATAACCTGACAATACCGGGTAGAACATTGCAAACAATACAACCGCTAACGCTGTATAGACAAACATCCATTTTACCCACTTCGGTTTCTTTTCTACTATTTTAACCATTGTGTATACAAGCATCAATACTATAAACGGCACACTTGGGAAATAATGATAAATGTAAGTAGTTCTAGAAACCAATACCCATGGCAGATATTGTGCAAAATAAGCCACAATTAAGAAGCCTGCAATCTTATCTTTCTTCTTTGCTGCCAGATATACCATAAACACAAATGCCGGAATGCCTGCCCACCATACTAGCGGATTACCAAATGCACTGATTCCCTCATGAAGGGTATCCGTCATCGTTCCCGAATAATAAAAGATTGGACGATACATAATTGGCCACTGATACCAGCAGGAGGAATACGGATGCTCTGATACTAACTGAGAATGATAACTGAACATGACTTCAATGGAATGAAGCATTCTTGCCACCAGCCCTCTATCTGACCCATCATTAAATGGCAGATAGGAAAGTGTATAAATAGTCACCGGAATTGCCACAAAAAATATGAGGCAAAATCCGATAGTTTTCCAAAAATATGGCTGAAAACGATCAATAATCACCTTATGCTCAATGCCATTTGTACTGCCTTTCACCTTTTTTGAGGCGTAGCAATACTCACGATACCGCTTCCACATCTGATAAAAGAACAGGATTGCTAATCCGGCTGACGCATAAAATCCTGTCCATTTTGCAGCCCATGCAAATCCCATCGTAATGCCACATAACCCTAATGGAATAAATGTCTTCTTTAAATCACTATCATAAAAGCTCATTTTTATATACCGATACATAAAGTAATACATCAGCATAATAAAGAAAGTTACAAACACGTCAATGGTTGCAATTCTCGTCTGTGCAAAATGCATAAAGTCAAAGGCAAACAATATGGTCGTCACATAAGTTGCCCAGGACGCTTTAAATATTCTCTTTGCAAACACAAAGATAACTGGAAGCATCAGTATACCAAAAACAACGCCCGCTACACGCCATCCGAATGGATTCATTCCAAACAGTAGTACTCCTACTGCTATTAATGCCTTACCCAACGGCGGATGGGTATTCTCATAACAATACAGATCTTTCGTCATTTCATAGGCTGTTCTTGCATGATAAATCTCATCAAAATATGTTCCATTTAAGTTCGTTGCTCTGCCAGTAAACAGGTCCTGTTCGTCAAACAGTGTTTCGTAAGCTGCTGCATTTTCTGGCATAATCGTACTTCCATCTGCTGTTGTGAACACAAGCTCTAATAAACTATCACTATATGTGTTTTCTGCTTTTGTTAATCGAACATATCTTGCTGTTATTCCTAAATACGTTTTATTCCATGTAAACACAGAACCACCATTATAATTGGCACCCTCAGAACCATAATAAGTTTCCCAGGTTCCATTTCCATCTATAGAATACTCTAATATATATTCAGGATTATTCTGATATCCAAGGAAATCCCACATAGAGTCAATCTGTTTTTCTTCCCCAAAATCAAGAAGAATCGTACCATCCTGTACTACAGAATAACTCGTTTCCGGTGCATCCATATCACCCAGACGGTAAAATGCAATCACACTATATACAAGGGTAATGATTGCCAGGACAATCCAGTCTTTCTTACCTATCTTTTCAAATTTTTCTGTCTGCTCTATCTGAACTGATTTCTTAAAGTTCATTTTAGGCATCCCGTTTACTCCGGCTAACAGAGGCATCTGCTCCTGTGCCTTAAATGGTTTCGTATAGAATTTTGCAGATACATACATCATTGCAAAATACATGCCAACTATCCATAATGAGGTAAGAATAGACGGTGTTGAAGTTCTGTTAAATTTCATTGGATCATAAAAATACAGCACATGTGCCATATTCGCAAGCAAACCTACGCCCCATCCTAAGAATAGCAGACCCGTTTCCTTTTTCGGGCGCATCACATAGGCAGCCAGTAAAAGTGCCATAATCGGATACAAATATCGCTCATGCATACGGACAGAAAAAACAAATACTGTAGCAATTACTATTGCTGCAGAATAATAATAACCTGATACTCTATCCTTACTTTTAAAGAAGAAAAACGCGGACAGCACAACAGCCGCTATAATCCCTATCGTACCCCATGTATGGCAGGTAAGTCCTAAAACAACTGTATCCTGTGGCATCCAGTTCAGCCCTATTAATGTCCATAAATTATATGCATTTACAGAAGCATATTCATAAGAACCTAATGTTTCTGTATATTGTGATAATGCATAGGAAAAACCATATGGAACCATTCCCAGTATAATCACTCCGATTGCACAGAGACCACTTCCTAAATGAATAAAAAATCGTTTCCATTTAAAATCATTTAGAATCACCTGTTCTACAATTCCAAATAATAATACTGGTGTAAAAATTAATGTCTGTGGTTTAATTAAAATTCCTATTGCCAGTACAAAATATGCTGGTATTAATTTTTTCTCAGATATCAGCCAGCACATTAACAATACGAAAATAGTAAATACAGAATCTGTCTGCCCCCACAAAGTACTGTCCATAATTACTGCTGGAAAAAACAGATAAATACCTGCAATTATAAGTGCTCCTGTTTCACCTGTTTTTTTCCTTGCCATACGATATAACAGATAACCAATACCCATATCTGCTAAAATAGCAGGCATCTTTGTCAACAGATATGCCAATCCTGATGATGTGGATATTCCTGTAAGATTTCTGATAAATCCTACTACATATAAAATATACACATATCCTGGCGGATAATCTGTAAAGGCCTCCGATGGGTAAAAAGCAGCAAATCCGTCTTTGTATACCATCTCAGCCCATGCCTGAAAACAATTCATATCCGTTTCATAACCTTTTATCAGTGCGCCTGCAATGAAACGGATTACTAATGCTAGGCCAAATACAATGCATACTTGTATTTTTTTATAATCCGTATTTTTTTGTGTAGTTGCCTTTGTCATTTGAAATACTATCCTTTCTTAAAATTTCTGTAACTATTCAGTACCCTCATAGCTACAAATTTCTTCTTATTCTACCACCTTTTGTTCTTCTCATCTATAGTTTTCTGCATTTATGTTATAAAGCAACCACAGATCCTTGTGATAAATAATTGCAAACTGTATGAAATGTTGATATAGTTAGGGGTAAGTATCATTTTATATGCAAACTGTCCGCGAATTGTCAGAATTGTTTTCTATTTATACTGACAATCCACTACCACATTGGTATTATAAAGTTTTAAACTATCAGGGGGATTTGATGGAAAAATATGAAAAAACAGGATATTTGGAGCATGATTTTAAAATGTTTCACCTTATCCAGTCAGAGAAAAAAGAATTTGATTATCACTACCATGATTTTGATAAAATTATGATTTTGATTAAGGGAGATGTGACATACCATATTGAAGGCCGCTCTTATACCTTAAAACCTTTTGATGTTGTATTCGTAAATGCGGGAGAAGTTCATAAGCCAGTCATTGAAAAATCTAATGTGTATGAGAGAATAATTATTTACATCTCTCCGGATTACCTTGCATCTTTTAAAGATAAGGAAGGAGATCTTGCGCAATGCTTTCGCCACGCGAAGTCGAATAATAGTCATATTCTTCGCATTGATTTTTTTCAGAAAAGTAATGTGTATGACGTGTTGATGCGTTTAGAGAAAACCCTCTCTAGTGAAGGTTTTGCCAACGCCTTATACGGGCGTCTGTTGTTTTTGGAATTTATGATTGAATTAAACAGAGCTGCCATTGACAAGCATGTAAATTATATTGAAACGGAGACTTCTAATAAAAAAATCATTGAACTCATTGATTATATTATGAACCATTTGACAGAAGAACTCTCTATTGATATGCTTGCGAAGCAGTTTTTTATGAGCAAATATTATCTTATGCATGCTTTTAAAGATGAAACCGGCTACACCATCGGCAATTATATTGCCACAAAAAGACTGCTTCTTGCAAGAAATCTCATTGAAGATGGTATGTCTGTTACCGATGCCTGCTATGCATGTGGCTATCAGAATTATTCCACCTTTTCACGGGCTTACAAGAAGCAGTTCCATAGTTCTGCAAAGGAGCATGTACGGAAGCACTAGCACTGTAAAAGATGCATGGCTCTTATCTGTGGATTTTCGATGTGTTCCATAACAGACAGAGCATGGGGTTCTAAGTAATCCCATGAACCTTCTGTCAGATTCTGTTTCTTTAGTTCCTTTATAATTTCCTGGCAAATTATTTCAATTGTTTGCTGCTTATTTTTTACCTGTGTTGCGTCATTACCTTCTGTCAACAGTGCGGTTAAAGAGTTCTGCAGTGCAGACAGCTTTGGCAGGGATTCCATTCCACGAAACATCCACTTATAATATGGACAATAGGTGCTGTTCAACAGATAAATCATTTGCACAGCATTCTGGACAAACTCATACAATGCAAGCTGCGCAGCCCCTTCTTCTCCATGCTGCAGACAGCGTGAAAAATTATACTGACCAGACTGTGCCATATATGCTGCTTTTGCTGCAATCTTTTTTACCCGAACATCTTCCGGCATGCCTGTCTGTAAGCCTTCACGAATTTTTGTAAAGATTCTCTCTGTATCTTTAAACACTTCACCGTTTACTGCTGTTGCCAGCCGGTATTCCGGCACAAAAAAATAATCCTGCCAGTTTAATTTGCCGTCTGGGGAACCGATTAATGATTCATAAAATCCTTCTATGGTTCTCACGCCTCTCCTGCGGGCACCATACAGGCTTTGGCTCTGTTTTTTTACCCCCATAAAGGTATCTGGCAACTTCTCATACTCTGCCTGCAGAGCTTCTCCTATCTGCTCATAATCACTCCGTTTCATCCACATACAAAATTCCGGACCGTAATCATGGTCTTTCGAAATCTCATCATCATACCCAAAGCATTCAGAACCTTCTCCAACCAGTCCTACTGCTATGCGGTCTTCATACTCTGGAAATTTTTCTTGTATCATTTTCCTTCCAAATGTCTCATAATATGCTTTAGACAGCTCCATTCCCTGCATAAATATTTCTTGCCCTTTCTGTCATTTCTTCTGCTTCCTTCCTATAACCATAATTTTCATAATAGGTGACACATTTTAAGCACGCAGAAGCATAACTAGCATCCCGGATAATTTCCTCTCCATCTAAAATTTCACGCATTTTTCTGATATAGTCATCTGCCTTCTGTTGGTTATTCTGCAGTCTCATATTATTTGCCAGATTTACATAGGTCACTATTTTATAATACAAAGCCTCTTTTCCAAGATTATTTAACAATTCTAATGCTTTATTGTATGCCTGTTCTGCGCCTTCATAATTCTTTTGTGCTTCTAATCCTGCTGACTTGTTATTGTACAGACTTGCCAGCAAATAAGGATCTTTGTCTGTACGCAGAATCACTGTCTCTGCCTTTTCATAGTATTGCATCCCCTCTTTCACCCTGCCAAAATGACACAGTGTGGTTCCCATATTAATCCAAATGGTTGGAATAGATGGATTTTTATCTAAGCCATACTGCTCAATCAGTTCTTCCACTGCAAATACACTTTCCAAACCTCTGCGCTCATCTTCCACGCTTCTTCCGTATCCCATTCGTTCATTCAAAACAGATAATTTTAACTGCCAGTCGCCACTTACCTCTGACTCTGCCAGCCATGTGTCTAAATACTCTCCTGCTTCCGATACCCGATTCCCTGCAAATAAATTGTCTAATCCCTCAAAAAACTGCTGGATGTTATTTTCCATATCATTCTCCCTTTCTAATTTCTATTTCATCAATACATCTTGTGTTAGTTTTTACTGTTTTTGTATCAACTACTATAATAAAAGAAAAAATACATGTTGGAAAGATATAAAATAATATTTTATGCATGTTCCTTGTCAAGACTTATATACTATTAATAGAGTTATTTGATAACTATCAGTATACGGGATCGTTACTATATCTCAAAGAAAGGCGGACAATATACATGACCAATGTTCTCATATCTTTGCTGCTACTCACTTTAATCTGTTCTAAATATCTGCTTGCCATGTATTTTTTGGCAAAAACGTATAAACAACAGTAAAGCACAGCGAAATTCTGGTTTGTGGATCTATTCATAATCTCTACCCGGACGCCGGTGGCAGGTGCAGAAGGTTCCACGCAGACCGAGCCAACGTTCCGGTGAACTAACTCCTAAGTCCGACTAAGACTCTCAGGAAAGCCTTCGAGCCTAAGTCTCCCTAAGGAGTGGATTTCACCTCCACTAAAAGCGGCTCGTGAATTGTCTGCTTAGGAACCTTCTGCACCTGCCACCGGCTGTGTATCATAAGCGTGAGTT
>JBGVIB010000102.1:0-14993 GCA_045122835.1 Lachnospiraceae bacterium | reverse complement strand
TTTTAGTGGAGGTGAAATCCACTCCCTAGGGAGACTTAGGCATGAGGGCCACACCCCGAATGTCTTAGTCGTACTTGGGAGTTAGTTCACCGGAACGTTGGCTTCGGTCTGCGTGGAATATGCCATGCCAGTAAGCGGCTCTCCTACAGTGTAAGTCTGAGTTGACCTTGGGAGTCCCTTCCGCCAATTCACGTCTGGGTAGCGACCGTGATTCAACACCCCTACAAACCAGAATTTTACAGCCCTCACTCTACAAACATCTCTGTCGCCCCTTCTACACCCAATCCTCTCGTACAATATTCTTTTTTTCCTAATAATTATTCAGCACCGAACCTGTACGCAGACTCGATGCTGAATTGCTCCCTTTTCTTAATCTTTAGTTCCCTATGTTTCTTAATCTGTAAGCAGTTTCATCTCTGTTAACGGCCAGAACCGACACCATGCTTTACCTATAATAATTTCTCTTTTAATCGGTCCAATTATCCGACTGTCTGTACTGTTATTTCGATTATCTCCCATCACAAAATACTCATCATCTCCCAGAGTTATCTCTTTCTCTGCATTAAATCCTTCATCAATCACTTCTCTGCCATAAGATTCCTCTAATTCTTCACCATCAATATATATTTTTCCATCCGTAACCTGTACTGTTTCTCCCGGCAAACCAATAACTCTCTTAATATAGTGAGTCTTCCTTCCATCTTCCTCTGTTACCGGAAATACTACGATATCAAACCGCTCCGGATCACCGAAATGGTAAGATAGCTTGTCTACAATCAGATTATCACCATTGAGCAAGGTATATTCCATGGAATGACCTTCCACAATGGTTCGCTGTGCTACAAAAGTTACAATCAGATATACTGATGCTATTGTAATTAAAAAACAAATACAATAACTTAAGATCTCTTTTTTTAGGGAAGTCTCTTTTTCTTCCTGCGCTTCTGCTTTCATTTATTTTACTCCATCTCCATTCGATTCTGTCAATTCTTACTCTACTGATAACTATCGAGTTACCTCTGCTACATTATTCATCCTCTCCGCACTCTGGAAATTCAAGTGTAATTTTTCCCAGTCTTCCACTTCTGAAATCTTCCAATATCAAAGTTGCCGCCTTATCATAATTTACTTCATCACCTTTGATACAGCCCCTTTTGGTTGCAACTGCTTCCAAAATATCTACATCTGTCCCTGTCTCTTCCAATTCATATCTTGCCTTTAAAAAGCCAGGATATTCCTTGCGAAGTAGTTTGATAAGCTCTAATGTCAATTCCTGAATATTTAATATTTCATCCTTTATAGAGCCAATAAGTGCCAATCGCAATCCTACCAACTGATCTTCAAATTTAGGCCAGAGAATACCTGGTGTATCTAATAATTCTGTTGTCTTGTTCAAACGAATCCATTGTTTTCCTTTTGTGACACCTGGTTTATTTCCTGTTTTTGCACAAGCTTTTCCTGCATAAGAATTAATAAATGTAGATTTTCCTACATTTGGAATTCCCACTACCATTGCGCGAACCGGTCTGTTTAAAATGCCGCGCTTTCTATCACGCTCAATCTTTTCTTTGCAGACCTCCTGCACTGCTTTATTGACAGACGCCGTTCCCTTACGCTCTCTAGCATCCATTTTTACAACATAATAACCTTTTGCTTTAAAATAACTACTCCAACGGTTTGTTGCTTCCGCATCTGCTAAATCTACTTTATTTAATATAATCAGACGATACTTATTCTGCCCTAACTTATCAATATCCGGATTTCTGCTGCTAAGTGGAATTCTGGCATCCACCACCTCAATAATCAAATCAATTAATTTGATATTTTCTTCCATCATACGTTTTGCTTTCGTCATATGACCTGGATACCACTGAAAATTCATAATTACCTCCATTCCGGCTCTTACGCTGCCGTACCTAAATTTTAAAAACAGCTTTTACAGCAAATTTATATCCCGAAAAGATGTTCCCCGAAGCCAGACTTTACCGGCTATCTCGTCTTTTAAGACATTTCCAATATTGGCATGTCTGCTGTCTTCACTATTTCCTCTGTTATCACCTAATACAAAATATTCATCTTGACCTATTATCAGTTCCTCGCTGGCTAATCCAGCTTCCTTTATTATAGAAGCGTCATAATTCTCTTTCACCGCCTCACCATTTACATATACAATTCCATTATCTATACACACTGTATCTCCCGGAACTGCTATGACTCTCTTTATAGAAAGGCTGGCATCCTTATTACCATTTGGATAATAGGCTATTACATCCCCTCTTTTAGGTGATGATAACATATACACAAACCGATTTAACCAGACAGTATCCCCATTACGAATTCCTGGTTCCATGGATTGTCCGGTTACCTTGGTCTGTATACCCATAAAATATACCAAAATTGCTGCCAGAACTACCATCACTGCCATCTCAACCAAGGTAACTAGCACAATTTTGATTTTTTCACGGTCTATTTTCTTTTTTTTCTTATAAAAATGAAATTCACTACTCATATAATTCTCACTTTCTTCCCGTGAAAAAAAGGGAACAAGCTTTTCAGTTTGTTCCCTACAATTCAGTACTTATTTAACAAGCTCTTTAACTTTTGCCTTCTTACCGATACGTCCTCTTAAGTAATTAAGTTTAGCACGTCTTACCTTACCACGTCTTACTACTTCGATCTTATCGATAGATGGAGAATGTAATGGCCATGTCTTTTCAACACCAACACCATTAGAATTCTTACGAACAGTAAAAGTTTCTCTGTTGCTTCCGCCCTGTCTCTTTAAAACAGTTCCTTCGAATACCTGGATTCTTTCGCGGTTACCTTCTTTAATCTTAGCATGTACACGAACGGTATCTCCAACATGGAATTCATCTACGCTTGCTTTTAACTGCTCTGCTTCAATACTCTTAATAATTTCCTGATTCATTTGTGTGACCTCCTAATCTAATTTCGATGTTCTTAATACAATCCGTAACAGAGGACCATCTTTTCTTTTCACAACATTAATACATTATCACAAAGGCCACAGAAATGCAAGCTTTTTTTATTTTTTTGTCAATGCTTCTACAAGTTTAGGGTATATCACTTCTCCTGTTGCTCTGTCAAACAATCGATATTCCTTTCCACTAGGGGAATTTCCGCCATCCCACCAAAAACAAGTGCTTCCTGCTTCTTCTGCTTTTTCTACAAAATAAGAAGTCCACTTCACCCGCTCTTTGATATTATTTTTATCCATAACACCAAATTCGGTAATCACCGCCGGAATTCCTTTTTCTGTAAAAAAGTAGCGAATTCGTTTCATACACATATCCACATCTCCAGTGTCCCAGGGATTCTGTTCATCCCAGTTAGCAGTCTCTGTCTCTACCATAGCAAAATTATATGGTGTGTAAGCATGTATGGATACAATAATATGGTCATCATCCGGAATCTCAAGACTTTCAAATGCTTCCAGCAGATTTGACCCGGAATATGTTGGAATAAACAAATAGCGATTTTCATTATTTCCGCCCTGCTCACGAATAATATCTACAAATAGCTGATTCAAGTAATTCAATTTTTTTTGAGATAAATCTGTTCCTCCAGACCATTCATATGCGCTGGCAAACATTCGTGGCTCGTTCATTGCTTCAAATAATAAATGTTCATCATAATACTTGAAATAATAACCAATCTGCCCCCAGATATTACGCATATGCGCCTCTGCCATAGTGTAATTCTCTGAGCCAAGTTCATACCAGGTATCATGGTGCGCATTAATCACAGCATAGCAATCTGCTTCGATCACATAATCTACCACTTGCTTAATACGTTCTAACCACCTTGGATCAATTTTACCATTTTCATCAACATGATTTTCCCATGTAACTGGTATGCGTATAGTTTTAAAACCAGCATCCGCTATTTTCTGGATAAACTCTTGTGTTACAGCAGGATTCCCCCATGCCTGTTCACACTCACTAACTGTTGCATAACGATTGCTGTCATTCACCTCAAAGGAATTGCCCAAATTCCATCCCACACCTAGTTTCTTCACAATATCTGACTGCTCTACTGGCTGGGATGCACATCCGCACATCCCAGCCAGTAGAATAAACATAAAAAAGATTATGCTATGTTTTTGCATTCTTCTCATTGCTACCCTCTTTTTTCTGGTGGAGCCATCCAGGAGCTAATCACTTTCTTAAGTGCTTTATCTTCTGCAATTGCACGATAATTCTCGATATGATAAAGCCCCTGTTTTCCATCCTTTCGTACAAGCTGGCAATTCAGTATCAATTCATTTTCCTGGCTCAATGTAACCTTATTTAACTCTGGTATTGCACCATCATCAAACTGGAATAATATGTACTCATAATTAAAGTTCACTATCTGTGCTTTCTTGCCATTATCCAATACCACTCGCTGCTTTACGTTAATACGTGGAAGCTTTCTGTTGGATATGTTGATGGATTCCAGGTGACCCTTGATACTGCGTCGCATGTTGAGATATGCAGATGTACCTCCCTTAATCTCTGTTGGATGAGATGGGATACGGTCATAAATAATACTATATAACTGCAACATATTCTCATCGTCTCCAGGTAAAAACTGCATGGAATACTTCCAACAATTACCTATCTGTTCCACATGCACAATCTTTGCTTTCAAATGAGCCTCGTACCGTTCTTCTTCCTGCTTGATGGTCACATCTATTTCTTCATTTTCCGGAATATATTCTGGAAAATCCAGACAGAAGGAAACTCCACCTTCTGATATATTGTCTGTTGTTACTTCCATATGCCCAATACTCATATCCAATTCCATTGGAAGTACTGCATAAAATCGCTCTGACTTACGAAAAATATCTCGTCCGTCTAAGAACAAAACTGCCATAATAAGGTCATAGAGATTTGATATCTGCCAGAATATAACAATCACAAAGACAAGCGTATGATCCAGTATGGAAATATACAACGTCAAAATAAATGCTACTATAGACAAAAATATCAAAACTAAGTGTGGTAACGCCATTTTCATACGTTCAGAAAAAACTTCCTCTACTTTATCTTTTCTTGTTACAGAAAATTTGCGTTTTGTAATACCAAATGTTTCCAGAATTACGCCTGGAAACAACTTTGGAAATAATATCGTATCATAAATAGTGGTCAAACGTGTACTTCGCACCTTAGAGGAAAGACTCTTTAATGCAATATTATATAGTACAAAATGTGGCAACCAGAATATGATCATCTCTATCCAGGTTGCTTTTAAAATAACCCATCCAAAAATACCAGCTAAAATCGGAGCCAGAATAAAAACAAACTTTCTGAGCGGTGTATACCAATACAGCAAGGTTGCCATATAGGATATACGCTGTCCGATTGTCAATCCTTTATGTAAAAAGATTGGCAGTTTTCTAAATGTCTGTATCGTACCTCTTGCCCATCGTTCACGCTGACGGAACAAACTTTTTAAATCTGTTGGTGCCAAACCATTGGCATGTACACTCTCAACAGAATATCCTTTATACTTTTTACTCTGAATTAAGAATCCGGTTGCCAAATCTTCTGTTATCGCCTTTGTATAAAAGCCCCCAACCTCATCTAATGCTTTTCTGGATAATATAGCATTACTTCCTGCAAAAATAGCAGCATTAGTACAGTTTCTTGACAGCTGAATGGTACGGAAGAAAAAGTCCTGTTCATTTGGCACATTTTTCTCCGAATATAAATTGTACTGGAATAAATCGGTATTATAAAATCCCTGTGGACTCTGGATAAAACCAACACGTTTCTTTGGTTCTTCCTTGTCACGCTTAAGCCAGACACCCTTCTCTTTATAATAGCGGTCCCTAAAAAAGTAAGGAACAAGTGCTGTTAAGAAATCATGCATTGGTATCATATCTGCGTCAAAAATAGCAACCAATTCACTATTTACATACTCTAATGCATGGTTCAGGTTCCCTGCTTTCGCACCTTCATTGGTGTCTCGTTTAAAATATCCCACCTGAAATTTGTCTGCCAGTTCCTTTACCCATGGACGAGACATATCATCACAGATATAAATATGTACCTTACTCTTATCCGGATAGTCCATATTAATCGCACCATTAATTGTTTTTATAAGGACTTCGTAAGGTTCATTATACGTTGGTATTAACACATCCACTTCCGGATATTCTTCCTCTGGAATCTGCGGACAATCTGGTTCAAAGCTGTTAGCCATTCCTGATAAATACTGGGCTGCTTCAAGGAACCTACAATCTCTGCTACCAGTAACAAGATTCCGGTTATTAATGCAGGAAGTCCCATTCCCCATGGAAGTGTAGCTACTGCTCGCCATATGGCATATATAATTGTGGTTACAATCGCCGCAATATATATAAGATTCTTCTTTAATAACATTTATATCTCCCCTTTATAATGACTTGTCATTGTCAGCCTCTACTTCTTTCAGCCATCTCCATTCTTTTTCTGTAAGTTCTGCCTGTTCTAACATATCCGGTCTTCTCTCTTTGGTTCGAAGAATAGATTGCTCGCGCTGCCATTTTACAATATTCGCGTGATGTCCTGACAATAATATTGGTGGAACTTTCTTTCCATTCCACTCTTCTGGTCTTGTATATTGCGGATATTCCAGCAAATTATCCTGGAAGGATTCAAATTCTGCCGAAACATCATTATTTAATACCCCAGGTACTAACCGTGATATTGCATCCACCATTACCATTGCTGGCAATTCCCCTCCAGTAAGAACATAATCACCTATGGAAACGTAATCGGTGACAATTTCCTCCAACACACGTTCATCTATCCCCTCGTAATGACCGCATAAAAATATCAAATCTTTCTCTTTTGCATATTCTCCTGCCATTTTCTGTGTAAAAGTAGGTCCCTGTGGTGTTAAGTAAATCACTCTTGGACGATACCCTATCTTCTCTACCAAGTAACAATAAGCATCATATACCGGCTTTGCCTGCATTACCATTCCGGCTCCGCCTCCATAGGGATAATCATCTACCCTGTTATGCTTATTTCCTGCAAAATCCCTAATATTCACAGCTTCTATGGACAACAATCCTTTTTCCACTGCTCTGCCGATTATGCTTGTATGCAATCCATTCATAACCATATCCGGAAATAATGTCAATATATAAAATTTCATAGCACCATTTATACAGTCTGCCGTTCTTCATTATGTCTAATGGCTTATGCAAACTGCACATACCTTTCTCTCGTTCTTTTATCTAATTATTTTTAACTATTCCAATCCAGGCATAAGATATACAACCATTTTCTGATTTTCAATATCAATCAGACGAATACAATCCTTAATTGCCGGTAGAAGCAGTTCACTTCCGTCCTCTCTCTCTACAATATATACATCATTTGCTCCAGTAAGAAGTACATCTTTTACTGTTCCTAAAATTCTGCCATCTTCTTCTTCCACGTTAAGACCAATCAAATCTGCAATAAAATATTCATCTTTTTTCAGCTTCACTGCGTTCTTACGTGTAACAAAAAGTGACATACCTTTATACTTTTCAACATCATTAATATTATCTATTCCCTTAAATTTTAATATGACAAATTGTTTAAAGAACTTAACCCCTTCTATTTCAAAAATCAGTGCTTCTTTTCCCGTATCTACTATTACTTCTTTTAATTTTTTAAATCTGCCGGCATCATCCGTAGTCGGAAATACCTTCACTTCACCGCGAATACCATGTGTTGATGATATTACACCTACCTGTAACATATTCTCCATCTTCAAATAACCTCGAATTTTCATATTATTTTTCCATTATACCTTAACTTAAACCATTCGTATAGGTTTATTTCAGAAATGACAGGTTTTTCTATAAAAAAGATTATTGACTATGGTACCATTCGTATGATTTTATAAAAAAAGACAGGTTTTTCAACCTGCCTTTTTATGGTTATTACTGAACAATATCAACAACAACCTTCTTATCTTCTCTTGACGCTGCCGCTTTCACAACAGAGCGAATTGATTTTGCAATACGCCCTTGCTTGCCGATAATCTTTCCCATATCTTCCTGTGCAACGCGTAGCTCAATTACAACAGCCTTATCTGTTTCTTTTTCTGAAACGACAACATCCTCAGGCTTATCAACTAGGGATTTCGCTATAACTTCTACTAATTCTTTCATCAGTTCACCTCCACTAGCTCCAAATCGAATTATTTTTCGATACCAGCCAATTTAAGAATCTTGCTTACTGTTTCAGTAGGCTGTGCTCCGTTTGCTAACCACTTCTTAGCTAATTCTTCATTTACATTGAATACGCTAGGATTCTTGGTTGGATCGTATGTTCCGATTTCCTCGATGAATCTACCATCTCTTGGAGATCTGGAATCTGCTACAACGATTCTATAAAAAGGTGCCTTTTTCTGACCCATTCTTCTTAATCTAATCTTTACTGCCATTTTTCATTTCACCTCCTTGAAATATTCAATCTATGTTAAAAGGGAAGTTTAAACTTGCCTCTTTTACCTAATCCCATCTTCCCGCCCATCATGCCAGGAAGCTGTTTCATCATTTTTTTCGATTGTTCAAACTGTTTCACCAATCGGTTCACTTCTGCTATATCCACACCTGCACCCTTTGCAATACGATGCTTTCTTGATGGATTTAATAAATCCGGATTGGCACGTTCCTTCGGCGTCATGGAAAGTATAATTGCTTCTATCTTTCCTAATGCCTTCTCATCCACCACGGAATCAATGTCTTTAATCTGAGACATTCCCGGAATCATAGAAAGTATGCTGGACATACCACCCATTTTTTTCATCTGGTTCATACTTTCTAAGTAGTCGTTAAAATCAAATTTATTCTTTTTAAAACGTTCCTCCATTTCCTTGGCTTTTTCATCATCGATATCAGCCTGTGCTTTCTCGATTAATGTCATTACATCTCCCATACCTAAAATACGGGAAGCCATTCGGTCTGGATAGAACTGTTCTAAATCTGATAATTTTTCGCCCATACCAACATACAGTATCGGTTTTCCGGTTACTGCACGAATAGATAATGCTGCACCACCTCTGGTATCACCATCCATCTTAGTAATGATTACACCGTCAGTTCCAATCTTATTATTAAAGGTTTCTGCTACATTTACCGCATCCTGACCCGTCATGGCATCCACTACAAGTAAAGTCTGATGTACTGTAACTGCTTCCTTAATCTCTACCAATTCGTCCATCATTTCTTCATCAATCTGAAGACGACCGGCGGTATCGAGAATCACAAGATTGTGACCATTTTTCTCTGCGTGCTCCATTGCTGCTTTTGCAATGTTTACCGGCTTGTGGCTGTCACCCATTGTAAAGACATCCACACCTTGTTTTTCACCATTGACCTGCAACTGCTTAATTGCGGCTGGTCTGTATACATCACAGGCTACCAACAAAGGCTTCTTACCTTTCTGCTTAAACTTACCTGCAAGCTTGGCAGTGGTGGTTGTCTTACCAGCACCTTGAAGTCCGCACATCATAATAACGGTCGTTGCCTTGCCTGGCTGTAATGTAATCTCTGTAGTCTCGGAACCCATAAGATTGATTAATTCTTCATTTACAATCTTAATTACCATCTGACCAGGATTCAGACCATTCATGACATCCTGTCCTACAGCACGTTCCTGCACTGCCTTGATAAACTGCTTTACTACTTTAAAATTAACATCTGCTTCCAGCAAAGCCATCTTTACTTCTTTCAAAGCTGTCTTTACATCTTCTTCTGTCAATCTACCTTTACTGCGCAGTTTTTTAAATACATTTTGAAGTTTATCTGTTAAACTATCAAAAGCCATTATAATTCCTCCAAAATCTCACTTGTTATCTGCTCAATCTGCAATAGAAGTTCTTTCTTATCCATCTGCTCATGTTGACTGGTCAACTGTTGAATGTGATTGACATGCTCCTTTATGTAAAGGAATTTTTCAACCAGATGCAGACGTTCTTCATAACTGTTCAACTGCTTCGAACATCTTCGTACCAAATCATGGACGCCTTGCCTGCTGATACCACGTTCTTCTGCAATCTCACTAAGAGAATAATCATTTAATACAAATGCTTCATACACCTGCTTCTGATTCTCGGTCAGAAGTTCACCATAGAAATCAAACAGCAGTGCCTGTTCCATTAATTTATCCATATTCACACACCGCCTTTATGGCTTACACTGACTCAACAAAAGCTACTATACACGAAAAAGCAGATGGTGTCAAGTATTTTTTCTTTACACTTTAAAATTTTTTACTCATCAAATTCTACTGTAACATAATATCCTCGTTCTGTTACCTTCACTTCTTTTACAATCCCTTCCCTAGTCTGCAGGCGTTCTCTTGCCACATAATTACCAGACATGCCAACTGCAGGTACAATTGTATAATAATAGGATGTAGGAAGTACTCCTTCTATAACCTCAACCTTCTGTCCAGTCTCTACAAGACCGGGACGTTCCATTTTAAAATCCATTTCTCTCATTATTCTGCCTCCAGTATACAAAAAGAAGCAGATAAAGGGCAACCCCATATCTGCTTCTTAAAACGGAATTTACTCCGTGCGTGTTCTACTTCGTCATCAATTATTTCGCGTAGTCAATTACTCTTGACTCTCTGATTACATTGATCTTAATCTGACCAGGATATGCTAACTCATCCTGAATCTGCTTCGAAATATCACGAGCTAATAATACCATATCTGCATCTGTAACCTGCTCTGGTACTACCATAACACGAATCTCTCTACCTGCCTGAATTGCAAAAGATTTATCCACACCCTTATAGGCATTTGCTATGTCTTCTAACTGTTTCAATCTGTTTGTGTATGTTTCTAACGTTTCACGTCTTGCACCAGGTCTTGCTGCTGAAATAGTATCTGCAGCCTGAACAATACAAGCAATCAGAGATTGCGGCTCTACATCACCATGATGTGCTTCCACCGCATTAATCACAAGAGCTGACTCCTTATACTTTCGACATAAATCCACACCAATCTGAATATGAGAACCTTCCATATCCTGATCACTGGATTTTCCGATATCATGTAGAAGACCTGCACGTTTTGCCATACGCACATCTACACCAATCTCGCCTGCTAACAAGCCAGAAAGATGTGCTACCTCAATCGAATGCTTTAATGCATTCTGACCATAACTGGTTCTGAACTTCATTCGTCCCAGTAGTTTTACTAATTCCGGATGAATACCATGAACACCAACCTCTAAAGTAGCAGCCTCGCCTTCTTCTCGAATCATGTTTTCCACTTCTCTTTGAGCCTTTTCAACCATTTCTTCGATTCTTGCAGGATGAATACGTCCATCTACAATCAACTTTTCTAAGGCAATACGGGCAATTTCTCTGCGAATTGGGTCAAATCCAGAAAGAATAACAGCTTCCGGTGTATCATCAATAATTAATTCAACTCCGGTCAGTGTTTCAAGAGTACGAATATTTCTTCCCTCTCGACCGATGATTCTTCCCTTCATCTCATCACTCGGCAACTGTACTACAGATATTGTAGTCTCTGCTACATGGTCAGCCGCACATTTCTGAATGGCTGTTACCACATAATCCTTAGCCTTCTTTGCCGCTTCTTCTTTTGCTCTTGTTTCTAATTCTTTCACAAGAACTGCTGCATCATGTTTCACTTCATCTTCAACAGTTTTTAACAGATATTCTTTTGCTTGTTCGGAGGTCAAACCAGAGATTCTTTCTAATTCCTGTACACGTTTTTCGGAAAGTTCAGCTACTTCTGCTTTCTGTTTCTTTAATTCTTCTTCTTTGGCAACGAAGCCTGCTTCCCTTTTTTCGATTGCTGATTCTTTCTTTTCAAGATTTTCCTCTTTTTGTAAAACTCGTCTTTCCATTCTTTGGAGTTCACTACGGCGTTCTTTTGTCTCTCTCTCCAACTCATTTTTAGTCTTCAGAGATTCTTCCTTCGCCTCTAAAAGAGCCTCCCTTTTCTTAGTTTCAGCAATTTTTAATGCTTCATCTATTATTTCTCTTGCTTTATCTTCTGCACTACCAACAGTTGCTTCTATCTTCTTCTTACGATAAGAAATAGTGGCAAAGCAAGTAATAGGAACCGCTATTACTAAGGTAATAATAGCGCTGACTACAGCATAAATCATTCCTTCTGTCACAGGAGCACCTCCTTATTTATTTTTCATTGTACCGGCTGCATTGGCTTTTTATACAAACTAGCCTAATTACAACAGTTAAATTTTATACTTTTTTTACTATAATGTCAAGCTTTTTATCTATCCGCCACACCATTACAAATGCATAGCCCGCCTGATATCAGAAGACGAAAAACCTTTTCGCATAAGGTATTGATATGTTTTCTGCTGTTCTTTTCTGTCTGCTTGCTCTGGATTATATCTTCTTTTTCTAAGGAATTGCTCAATCATATTGCTTTCTTCGTATTCCCGTTCCTGTAATGCCTGTTCTACTAGTTCTCCATTTATTCCCTTCTGGTATAATGCATTTCGTATCTGTAAATCGCTCTTTGTGGATTGATATGTTCTTACATACCGCTCCGCATAAGAACGATCATTAATATACCCATAACCTTCACAATAAGCTACTGCATCTTTCGCAAGTTCTTCTGAATATCCACCTTCTCTTAATTTCTGGAAAAGTTGTTGAGACGTCCGCTCCTGCTTTTCTAACAAATACAACGCACGTTTCCTGCATCGTGGTCGCAATATCTCCTCCACAATAGAATCATACATTTCCTCTGAAATCTCACTGCCTTCCCATAAATTCCACTTTCTGGCTTCTCCCTTATATAGAACAATATCGCCTCCACTATCTAAGTGAAGACGATACTTTCCTTTGGAAGCCTCTGTTATCTCAAGGACTACCATTGTATTCTCCGTTCTTTCCCCTTAAGGGCATTATAATCAACGCACTATGTATAAGCACAATGAAACAAATAGCGTAACTATTCAGTACCCTCATAGTTACGAAATAGCTACTTTCTATTGTACCCGACTGATTAAAAAAAAGCAAGGTTACTGATATTTTTTTATCTTTCAACCGCTTTTCTCTTGACTGAACTCTGTAAGAATGTTATAAATTATGTGTTAAGGTTTTTTAAAAAAATTATTAGAAATACTTTCACGGAGGAAATTATGCCAAATTTTGAAGCTCTTGAAGATACCATACCGTTAGCCCCTTTGAAGCTGGCTGTACACCCAAGTTGTGCAGAGTTAGCAAAGGGAGTAGATGATTATCTGGTTTCTTTTCGTAAGGAAACACCTATTTCTAAATCATCTGCAATTCATTTTCATGGATATGTGGAAAATTCGTACATTGTAGATTCTGCTTGCCCTAGATTCGGTTCAGGTGAAGCAAAAGGTACTTACAACGATTCTATTCGTGGTGCTGACCTTTTTATCATGGCAGATGTATGCAATTACAGCTTAACTTATTCTGTATGTGGTTACGAAAATCACATGTCACCAGACGATATTTATTCTGATATCAAGCGTCTGATTGCTGCTGCTACCGGAAAGGCTCGCCGTATTTCCGTTATCATGCCTTTCTTATACGAAAGCCGTCAGCACAAGAGAACAAAGCGTGAATCTTTAGACTGTTCATTAGCTTTACAGGAATTAGTAAACATGGGTGCATCCAATATTATTACTTTTGATGCTCATGACCCACGTGTGGTAAATGCAATTCCTATGAGTGGTTTTGATAACTACATGCCTACTTACCAGTTTATCAAGGCATTATTAAAGAAAAAGCCGGATATCAAGATTGACAATGAACATTTAATGATCATAAGCCCTGATGAAGGTGCTATGGCTCGTGCTATTTACTTCTCTAACGTATTAGGCGTTGATATGGGTATGTTCTATAAGAGACGTGACTACTCTACTATTGTAAATGGTAAGAACCCTATTGTTGCTCATGAGTTCTTAGGTGACTCTGTTGAGGGCAAGGATGTTATTATTATTGATGATATGATTTCATCTGGCGAAAGTATGTTAGATACTGCTAAGATGTTAAAGGAACGTAAGGCAAAACGTGTATTTGTCTGCACTACTTTTGGATTGTTCACAGATGGTTTTGCGAAGTTTGATGAGTTCTATGAGAAGGGATATATTGACCTTATTATCACTACTAACTTGAACTACAGAAAGCCGGAATTGCTGACAAAACCTTATTATGCAGAGGCTGATATGACTAAGTTCTTAGCTTCTATCATTGATATTTTAAATCATGATTTGTCTACGAACACAGTTCTCAGTCCTACAGATAAGATTCATAAATTGATTCATAAGTTCAATAATGGGATTGAATTTTAAGTGCGAAAAACCAGCTCTGATAAGGGGGCTGGTTTTTTACGCTTGCTTAATTATAATCGTTACCCGTCCGCGAATTAGCGGAAGGAGCTCCCAAGGGCAACTCAGACTTTTTTTCTTAATCAACCACTTTCGCAAGAAAGAAATCACTTTTTTACCATGAGCGGGCCAAGAATCATATTTTTAATCCATTTACCCCCAAAAATGAATTATCAATTCAATATATATCATTCGAAAGTTATTCTTTCGCTACTTACTAGCCCCAATAGAACAACTTCTTTAATTTTCACTAGGTTTGTCCTCTCCCAAATGCTGGAATGGTAAAAACAACTGGTTTAAGGACGCTGATTTTGACCAATCAATTTTAGAAAGGCTCTCGATATGCTCATGTTCGTCAAGCGGCTCAATTCCAAGCCTATTATCTCTTTCGTGCTTCCAACCATACACATTTTGCAAATAATAACTTATCAGCTGTACATCCGAAACGCCTTCTACAAGTACTAATTCTGAAATCCCAAAGAACCGATTGAAAGCATCCAGAACATCCTTCTCTGGTAGCAGTTCTCCAGCATAGCAAATATATGATACCCCATTTATAATTGACCTTTGAGAATACAGATATGCCCTCATTAAATCAGCTGTGATGCCTGACCACTTGACATACTCA
>JBGVIB010000101.1:0-3216 GCA_045122835.1 Lachnospiraceae bacterium | reverse complement strand
GTCCCTTTCCATTCGCTGATCGGTGCGTATGCACCCTGTACCTTGACAACTGAATATTGATTGCATACAGGACGTGAGGATATGCGGAGCCACTAGGCAGGTTCGCCATGAGATACCTGCTCTTTTTGAGTGAACGTGAGGAAATGTTGAAACACTACATTGAAGCAAAGGTGTGGAGCGAGAAGAATTTGGCAAAATGTGTAGCAGTTGCACAGGGCGATGAAGCATATCTGTGATAATGATACTTCCGGAGAAATCCGGTCAATTTGAATGACGGTGCAAGACCGATGTGGGCAGAGTAATGACCTGCCACCTGTAATGCAGTTTTTATCTGCTTATAAATATGTAGAAGCACATTCTATTTGTTTATAAGCAGATAAAGCTGTGCTAAGATTGGAGGAATTTATGAACAAGGAAAAGAAAAAGAAGTTTGTCCGATACCAGGAGGGAGCTGACATATACAGTATGAGTGTAAGGAAGTTTCAGGATTTGGCAAAGGACGCAGGGGCAATATACAAAGTAGGAAAAATGGCTTTAGTGAACTGTGAGATATTTGACCAGTACATGGAAACTTTCAAATTATAAAAGAGATTTTGTTTAACAAAAACTACTTGACAATTTGTTTAACAAAAAGTAAAATGTTATTGAGCAGGAAATGTGAGGTGAGCAGATGGCGAAAATGGGACGTCCTAAAAAGGACGAGACAAAGAACAATTTTATAGGTATTCGTTTATCAGATGAATGTCATGCCCGTTTGATGCAGTATGCTTCCGAACACAAGCTGACTATAACACAAGTAGTGCAGAGAGCTTTGGAATTGCTGTTTCAAAGTTCTTAGCAGGATGCAAAATCTCTTTCCTTTTAAATTGGAAAGGAGCAGAGACGGCAAAAGCAAGAAAGGATAATAAAGGAAGGGCTTTACGGAAGGGGGAAAGTCAACGTTCACAGGATAACAGGTACGTTTACACATATACCAATCCATTGGGCAAGCGTGGTTATGTCTATGCGACAACCTTGCAGGAGCTTCGGGAAAAAGAGGAAAAGCTAATCAGAGATCAATTAGACGGACTGGATTTGTATGTGGCAGGAAAGGCAGATTTGAATTTTGTGGTAGACAGGTATATGGCTACTAAAAATAATCTGGCATCATCAACATATGCGAATTATCGCTATATGTATGACCACTTTTGCAAGGACAGTTTAGGCAAGCGAAAGGTTGCAGATATTAAGTATTCTGATGTGCTGCATTATTATCTCGGTCTGATAGAGGGTGGCATGAAAGTCAAAACAGTGGAATCACTGCATTGTGTATTGCACCCGGCATTTGACTTAGCAGTACGAGATGAAATTATCCGAAAGAACCCTAGTGATGGGGTGATTTCCGAAGTTAAGAAAAGACAAGGAGGAAAGCAGAAAGTGCAGAGAGCTTTGACAGTGGAACAGCAAAGAGAACTGTTGGATTATGTGACAGATCACCCGTTATATAGCGGTTGGAAACCATTATTTACCGTGCTTTTGGGAACAGGGTGCCGGATTGGAGAAATATGTGGGCTGAGGTGGCAGGACGTAGACCTTGAGAACAGAGTGATTGACATCAATCACAGTATGACATATTTTCGTAGAGGTAAAGAAGCACCATATACCTTTGAATATCGCTTTGAACCACCTAAAACAAAGGCGGGAATAAGGAAAATTCCGATGCTGGACAGTGTGTATGAAGTCTTACAGGAAATGTATGACGATCAGAAGAAGAAAGGATTTAGTCCTCTTGTAGTGGATGGAGCTACCGGATTTATTTTTACCAATAAATTAGGAAATCTCTATAAGCATACTGCGATTGACCATTCAATCAGACGTATTGTGAACAATCATAACGCAGAGGAAGAAGTAAAAGCAAAGAAAGAGCATAGGGAACCGATTATGTTACCGTTCTTTTCATGCCACACCTTCAGACATACCTTCTGTACCAGATTTTGTGAGAACGAAACCAACGTAAAAGTCATTCAGGCAGTAATGGGACATGCGGATATCAATACAACAATGGATATATACGCAGAAGTAACAGAAGCAAAGAAAAGAGAATCAATGGAAAATCTATCAAAGAATTTAAAGGTTTTCTAGGAAAGAGTCCGGGGAGTGGATTCACCGCAGTTTGCAACAAAAAAGCAATTTTGCAACAGTTTTGCAACGAATTTGGTCTTAATAGTGCATATCGGTACATAACAGTGCATGAATGAGAACCAAGTAAACAAGCCAGTTTGAGCGATAATGCATGGTAGTGCATGAAAAGCAAAACTCATTCAGGTCGTGTTGCTACTATCATTGAGTAATCTTTGATAGTGTCTCTAAAAAACTAGATTTTATGGGGCTTTCCTAAGAATAGGGAAGTCCTTTTTTCGACTTGAAAAAGGTGGTAAGAATTGCGAAAAATAGTGTTGGCGGTGCCAAAAACAAAAACTCCAGCGAATTTAGAGTTCGTTGGAGAAAATTCTTTGACATATGAGATACATAGTGTTAATATAATAGTAGAAAAAGTGCTACCGATAGACGGTCAGCCTAAGTAAATTAGTATGACAAAAATGCCGCTAAGTTTACCAGACAGGGCGGCTATTTTTGTGCCTTATTGCTTCCGATGGCATATCCAAGCCCAAAAGCAGTCAAGCATAAGCTAATAACTGCAATCAGACCTTCAATAGTCAGCATTGGCATCCCCTCCTTTAGCAAGATTTCCGACAGACAAGCTGGGGATTTCTATGTAATCAGAGGGTCACAGTCCCTCTGTTGAAGGACTAACCGCCTACCGTTATGGTAGCACCCATGAGCCGATTGTAACAGGCCAAAATAGATTTATCAATCCCTAAAATATCATTTCAGATAAATAGCTCCAGTGAACACATATATTCACTGGAGCTATTTTTTATTAGGAGGGGGAGGATTGTCATGGGAACCAATTATTATTTTATGAGTAGGAATAAAGAATTGATGCAGACTTTTTTTGCAGAGAAGTCGGAGTATCACTTCTGTAAGGATGCTTTATCTTATGCATCCTTGTTCGCCCACCTAAGGCTTATATTGTATGGGAGAACTTAAACAGCATCAGCCTTCTATGACAATTGATGAACAAGTAGAAAATCTAGCAATTAAAAATTCATTTTTAAGGATACAGTATACCAAAAGCCTGATTTTAAGCGGATGCTACGACAAGTAGCATCCGTT
>JBGVIB010000100.1:0-9213 GCA_045122835.1 Lachnospiraceae bacterium | reverse complement strand
TGCAGACGGATTATTGTTAGTGACACCTTATTATAATAAAGCAACACAGAAGGGCTTAATCAAGCATTTTACAACTGTTGCAAATTCCGTTAAGATTCCTGTTATATTGTATAACGTTGGAAGTCGTACAGGATGTAATATGTTACCGGAGACGGCTGTATATTTAGCAAAGAATGTGGAGAATATAGTAGGTATCAAAGAAGCAAGTGGAGATATTTCACAGGTTGCAAAATTAATGTCTCTTGCAGATGGATGCATTGATCTGTATTCCGGTAATGATGATCAGGTAGTGCCAATTCTTTCCTTAGGGGGAAAAGGTGTTATTTCTGTATTATCTAATGTTGCGCCAAAAGAAACACATGATATGGTACAGAAGTTCTTTGATGGAGATATTAAGGGAAGCTTAGATATCCAGTTAAAGGCAATTCCATTAATTAAGCAGTTATTCTGTGAAGTAAATCCAATTCCTGTAAAGAAGGCATTGAATCTTATGGGTAAAGAAGCAGGTGGACTTCGTATGCCACTTACAGAAATGGAAGATGACAATGCTGCTAAATTAGCAGAAGAAATGAAGAAGTTTGGTATTGAACTTGTATAAGCTTAATATATAAAAATGATGCGCAGGAATTGGAAAAGAATATACACAACCTATCCAATTCAGCAGGGCAAGCGTGCAGGTACATGAAGAGTAAAAGCTTGATGTGCTTGAACGCTTTGTTCCGGTTTTCATATATTATGAGATAAGCATTATTTAATATAAAACGTAACTATTCAGTACCCTCATGGTTACTATAAAGACTACTATAACGAAAGAGCCGTTCTAACGGCAGAATGTGAGGATAAAATGGTTAAAATCATAATGCACGGATGTAATGGAAAGATGGGACAGGTAATAACAGATATTGTTAAAAACGATGAAAACACAGAAATTGTTGCAGGTGTAGATGTATCTAATCATATCCAGAACACATATCCTGTTTTCGCAAGCATTAAAGACTGTGATGTACAGGCAGATGTCGTAATTGACTTTGCAGCGACAGTAGCAGTAGATGATTTGTTAGATTACTGTGTAGAAAAGAAGCTGCCGGTAGTATTATGTACCACAGGTCTTTCTGAGGAGCAGTTGGCAAAGGTAGAAGAAGCTGCAAAGGAAACTGCTGTTTTAAAATCAGCAAATATGTCTTTGGGAGTGAATATGCTTCTTCGTCTTTTACAGGACGCAGTGAAGACATTAGCACCGGCAGGTTTTGATGTGGAAATCGTAGAAAAGCACCACAATCTTAAAGTAGATGCACCAAGTGGAACTGCATTAGCACTTGCAGATTCTATTAATGAAGCGATGGATAACCAGTATGAGTATGTATACGACAGAAGTCAGGTGAGACAGCGTCGTGATGCAAAAGAATTAGGTATCAGTGCTGTTCGCGGTGGCACCATTGTGGGTGAACATGAAGTGATTTTTGCAGGAACAGATGAAGTAATT
Organism: Lachnospiraceae bacterium; assembly: GCA_045122835.1. Lineage (GTDB taxonomy): Bacteria > Bacillota > Clostridia > Lachnospirales > Lachnospiraceae > JBGVMW01. Next base: position 7,730 of record JBGVIB010000100.1, on the reverse strand, counting down.
GAGTTTAAGCATACTGCATACTCAAAAGCAATATTTGCCAAAGGAGCAGTGCAGGCTGCAAAATTCCTTGCCGGAAAAGCAGCTGGTCGCTACGATATGCGTGATGTGATTGACGCAACGGTATAAATATTTTCTGTATAAAAATAAATTTTCCGGATACACTACCTTAATGAGAGAACTGGATGTACCTTGTTTGCAAGTGTACATCCAGCTCTAAATTAAGAATAAGGAGAGTGTATTATGAGAAAAAAATGGATGAGCCTTATGCTTGTGGGAATGCTTTGTGTATCGGCTACCTGCATGACAGCGTGTGGTAGATCAAATGACAATGGTAAGGTTAATGATGCAACATCTGGTACAAACAATGGAACAACCAATGATGCCACAGATGGCAACACTACAACAGGAAACAGTACAACCAATGGAACAACGAATGGTACTGTAAATGATAAAACGAACAATAACACTACAACAAATGGCGGCAATGGAACAGCCAGCGATCAGAATGGAAACGTATTGGGTGATGTAGTGGATGACACAGCAAATGGTGTGGAGAATATTGTAGATGATGCCGCAAATGGTGTAGAAAATATTGTGGATGATGTTACTGGCGATAATAACAATAACGCAAACACAAATACTACAAAGAATAACACTAACACAGATAACAATACAACAAGTAATAGATAGGCAGAAAGGTTGTGCAATATGGCACAGCCTTTTCCTATTTTTTTGGTAAATTTTTGCCTCCTTTGAAAGCGAAAAAACTATTGAAGAAATAATGGTAATATCATATACTATAGAGTAGCGTTAATTTGCAAACATTATTTTTGTTTTCAGAATGGAGAAAAATCTATGGAATTCAGACCTTGTATTGATATTCATAATGGTAAAGTAAAGCAGATTGTTGGGGGGAGTTTGTCCGAGGCAAAACAGCAGGTAAAAGAAAATTTTGTGGCAGAGCAGGATGCTGTTTTCTTTGCAGAACTTTATAAAAGCAGAGGATTAAAAGGTGGACATGTAATTTTGTTAAATCCCCCTTCTTCAGAATTTTATGAGGAGACAAAAAAACAGGCATTGCTTGCTCTTTCAGCTTACCCGGGTGGATTGATGGTAGGTGGCGGCATCAACGATAAAAATGCCCAGGAATTTTTAGATGCCGGTGCAAGTCATGTAATTGTAACATCTTTTGTGTTTAAAGATGGAAAGATTGACTGGGAAAACCTTGATAAAATGGTGAAAGCAGTAGGTAAAGAACATTTGGTGCTTGATTTAAGCTGTCGCAAAAAAGAAGACAAATATTATATTGTAACAGATAGATGGCAAAAATTTACAGACGTAGCAATTTGTAAGGAGACAATGGACAAATTAGCCTCTTATTGCGATGAATTTCTGATTCACGCAGTTGATGTGGAGGGAAAAGCTTCCGGTATCGAAAAGTATTTAGCGAGAATGCTTGGAAAGTTTCCTGCTATTCCAATTACTTATGCAGGTGGAGTTCATAATTTTGATGACTTAGATATGCTTAGGGAGCTTGGAAATAATCATGTAGATGTGACCATAGGAAGCGCTCTTGACGTATTCGGAGGAACTATGGAATTTGAAAAAGTAATTGAGTATATGAAATAACGTAATTATTAGTGTACAGAATAGTTACAGAAAATGGAGGATATGCTATGCCTATAACAAATGAAATGTTAGAAACTCTTAGTGATAAATTTGGCAGTGTAGGAAAAGAAATTGGTGAGAAGGCAAAGGATGTGGCTGAGGCAGCAAAGCTTCGTGCCTCAATTGCAGCGGAAGAAGTGAAGATTAAAGAACATTATTATCAGATCGGAAGACAGTATTACGAGCAGTTTAAGGATGCACCGGATGCAGAATTTATAGGAATCGTGGATAATATCAACGCAGCCAATGAAAGAATTGCACAATATAAGGAAGCATTAAAGCAGAAAGAAGCGTAGACGGAGGAAGATATGGCAGTATTAGAGGCTTTAGAGCCATCAAGAGTGTTTCATTATTTCGAGGAGATTTGTAAAATTCCACATGGCTCAGGCAATGTTAAGGCTATTAGTGATTATTTAAAAGCATTTGCAACAGAACATAATCTATATGTACAGCAGGACGAGGCATACAACATTTTTATGGTAAAAGAAGCATCACCGGGGTACGAGAATGCGTCAACGGTAATGCTTCAGGGGCATATGGATATGGTGTGCGAAAAGACAGCAGAAAGCACCATTGATTTCACAAAGGACGGATTGGAATTAGCAGTAGATGGTGACTGGATATATGCCAAAGATACCACTCTTGGCGGCGATGATGGTATAGCAGTTGCTTATGCCTTGGCGCTTTTAGAGGGCAATTATGCTCATCCACGGTTAGAAGTACTGATAACAGTAGATGAAGAAATCGGTATGCTTGGAGCAACTGCTGTGGATTTAAGCCAGTCTCAGGCAAAATATCTGTTAAATGCAGATTCCGAGGAGGAAGGTATTCTAACTGTCAGTTGTGCAGGTGGTTTAGCAGGACATTGTGATATGGAATTATCCAGCCGGGAGATAGAGGGACTTCATGTGGAATTATCGGTAGAAGGTTTAACAGGCGGTCATTCCGGCGCGGAAATCCACAAAGAGCGGGGGAATGCTAATATTCTTATGGGAAGACTGCTGTATTCACTTAGCCAGCATTTAGGATATGGATTGGAATCTGTAGAGGGTGGCACGAAAGACAACGCCATTCCAAGAACATCCAAAGCGGTAATCTGGTTAGAGGAAGAAAATGAAAGTGTTCTAAAAGAAGTGTTAGAGGATTTTGAAGAAGAAGTGAAAAATGAACTTCGTGTCAGCGATCCGGAATTCAAGACACAGTATCGCAGACTGCCAGAGACTTCCGGTAAAATGTTAGCACCGGGTGATAAGGAGCGTGTGATTTTCTTTTTACGAAACCTGCCAAATGGTGTGGCAAAGAGAAGCACAGAGATTGAGAATTTAGTTCAGACTTCCAACAATTTAGGCATTTTAAAAATAACGTTAGATAGTCTTCATGCCGTATCTTCTGTAAGAAGCTCTGTGGAAACAGAGAAGTATGATTTAAGTGAGCGAATTGCTTACCTGACAGAGTTCTTAGGTGGCGAATACACGGAAATCGGTGACTACCCAGGATGGGAATACAGAGCAGAATCTAAGCTTCGCGATGTGATGACTGCAGTTTATGAGGAACAGTATGGGGAAGCGCCAAAGATTGAAGCTATTCATGCCGGATTAGAATGTGGAATTCTTTCGTCCAAGGTGGAAGATTTAGATTGTGTGTCTTTTGGTCCGGATATGAAGGATATCCACACAGCCCAGGAGCGTTTGAGTATTTCGTCAGTGGAGAGAGTGTGGAAGTATTTGTTGGCAGTGTTAGAACGTTTAAAGTAGTTGTTTAGGAGTGTGTAAACATAGAAAAAGCAGCCAGTTAAAAACTGACTGCTTCTTTTCTTATCCTGTTGCTTATAAATGTATGACTCGTTCTAAATATGATATTACTTAAAAATTGATAAAGCAAGAATTTATATTTAAAAAAAGGTACATTACTTAAGTGGATTAGATTAGCACTTAACTACGTTAGTTGCCTGTGGGCCCTTTGCTCCATCAACGATATCAAACTCTACTGCCTGACCTTCTTCTAAGGTTTTGAAACCTTCCATAGCAAGTCCTGAGTAGTGTACGAATACATCGTTGCCAGCTTCATCAGAGATGAAACCATAGCCCTTCTGGTTGTTGAACCATTTTACTGTACCTTTGTTCATGATGATACCTCCAAAAAAATTAAATATGTCTGATCGTTTCTAACGATCTTTCTTAGGATAGCACATTATGATAAAAAAGTAAAGGAAAACCTAGATTAAAATATCGGGCAGATTCGCCCAAAATCCCTATAATTAAGTATTTGTAAGAATAGCAATTATGATTTTTGTTCGTAGTTATGAGGAGGCTAAATAGTTAAGTTATAAAAAATAAAAATGACCATATTCAATCAGGAAAATATGGTCATTTTCATATCTTTATAAGTTATCATCGTCATTATGAATTACATGCATAGTGACAAATTGAACAACATTAGAATAAGCCAGTAATTACTCCGTCTTCGTTCACATCAATATTGTTAGCTGCCGGAACCTTTGGTAATCCAGGCATGGTCATAATTGCACCTGTGATGGCAACAATAAAGCCGGCACCTGCTGAGATATTGATTTCGCGGATATTGATAGTAAATCCGGTTGGTCTTCCTAACTTTGTGGCATCATCAGAGAAAGAGTACTGTGTCTTTGCCATACAGATTGGAAGGTTACCAAAACCTAAATCCTCTAAGCGTTTGATTTCCTTAGAAGCAGCAGCAGAGTAGGTAACGTCATCTGCACCGTAGATTTCCTGGGCAATTGTTTTAATCTTATCCTTGATGGATAAGCTGCAATCATAAATAGGTTTGAAATTAGATGGCTTTTCGTCTAAAGTCTTTAAGACCTTTTCTGCTAAAGCGATACCGCCTTCTCCACCTTTTTCCCATACTTCAGATAAAGCAAATTCACAATTTCTTTCTTCGCAGAACTCTCTGATGTAAGAGATTTCAGCTTCTGTATCTGTGATAAAGGAGTTCAGTGTAACAATTACAGGAACACCGAATTTCTGTAAGTTCTCAATGTGTTTTTCGAGATTTACAATACCAGCCTTAAGAGCATCTAAGTTTTCTGTGCCAAGGTCAGCCTTTGCAACGCCACCATTGTATTTTAATGCACGTACAGTTGCAACTAAAACAACAGCATCAGGATGTAAACCAGCCATGCGGCACTTGATGTCGAAGAATTTCTCAGCACCTAAGTCAGCACCGAACCCAGCTTCTGTTACTACGATATCGGCAAATTTTAAAGCTGTCTTTGTAGCACGGACACTGTTACAGCCATGTGCAATGTTTGCAAATGGGCCACCATGAACTAATGCAGGTGTATGCTCTAATGTCTGGATTAAGTTTGGCTTAATGGCATCTTTAAGAAGTGCAGCCATAGAGCCAACCGCATTTAAATCTTTAGCTGTTACAGGCTTTCCATCAAAGGTGTAGGCTACGATAATACGGCCTAAGCGTTCTTTTAAATCTTCCATATCATTTGCAAGGCAAAGGATTGCCATAATTTCAGATGCTACTGTGATGACAAAGTGATCTTCACGTACTACACCGTCCATTTTGGAACCCATACCAACTACGATATTGCGGAGTACACGATCGTTCATATCTAAACAACGTTTCCATACTACCTGTCTGGTATCAATGTTTAAAGTGTTGCCTTGCTGAATGTGGTTGTCAAGAAGAGCTGCTAATAAGTTGTTGGCAGAGGTGATAGCATGGAAATCACCTGTGAAATGCAGGTTTAAGTCTTCCATAGGAACAACCTGTGCATATCCACCGCCGGCAGCACCGCCCTTAATACCGAAGCAAGGTCCTAAAGATGGCTCCCGGAGTGCAATGATAGCTTTCTTTCCTAATTTGCCGAACGCCTGACCTAAACCAACACTAGTGGTGGTCTTACCTTCTCCGGCAGGGGTAGGGTTGATAGCAGTTACAAGAACAAGCTTACCGTCTTTTTCGTTCTTAATGCGGTTCCATAAATCTTCAGAAAGCTTAGCTTTGTACTTTCCGTATAATTCAATATCGTCTTCTGTTAAGCCGATAGAAGCAGCTACCTTGGTAATTGGCTCCATTACGGCTTCCTGAGCAATTTCAATATCTGTTTTCATGTTGTACCTTCCTTAAAATATACTACGATAGGGAATGTGGAAATTCCCTATCGTGTCATATTGACAAGCAAAAATCCAATCGAAGTTTACTTCGATTTGCTAAACTCACCTACGGTAATGAATTTTTGCCTGCTATCACTATGTTTTCATACGGACTGTGCAGTTCAGCACAGTCCTGTTGTGAATAGTTACTTATGCTTCATATAATGGATAACGGTCACAAATCTTTGTAACTTCCTCACGAATATAATCTGCTTTATTCTCGAAATCTGTTGCAGCTAAGTAGATGCATTCTGCAATCTTAGGCATATCTGCTTCTACAAGACCACGTGAAGTAATAGCAGGAGTACCAATACGTACACCAGAAGTAACGAAAGGACTTCTTGGATCGTTTGGAATTGTGTTTTTATTTAGGGTAATGAATACTTCATCACAACGGTTCTGTAATTCTTTACCAGAGATATCCATATTTGTTAAATCTAACAACATTAAGTGGTTGTCTGTACCACCTGTTAAAAGCTTGAAGCCCTGCTCCATTAATGCTTTGGCAAGAGCCTGTGCATTTAATACGATCTGGTGCTGGTATGCCTTGAATTCTGGCTTTAATGCTTCGCCGAAGCATACAGCTTTTGCTGCGATAACATGCATTAAAGGACCACCCTGAATACCTGGGAAAATTGCCTTGTTGAAGTTGAACTTCTCAGCAGCTTCCTTATTAGCAAGGATAAGACCACCTCTAGGTCCTCTTAAAGTCTTGTGAGTAGTAGTAGTTACTACATCTGCATATGGAATTGGGCTTGGATGTTCACCTGCTGCAACAAGACCTGCAATGTGAGCCATATCTACCATAAGGTAAGCACCAACTTCATCAGCAACCTCGCGGAATTTTTTGAAATCTATGGTACGGCAGTACGCAGAAGCACCGGCTACGATTAACTTTGGCTTTGCTTCTAACGCAATTTTTCGAAGCTCGTCATAATCAATAAAACCGTCGTCGTTTACACCATATGGTACTACCTTGAAGTACTTACCGGACATGTTGACCGGGCTTCCGTGTGTTAAATGTCCGCCATGGTCTAAGTTCATTCCCATAACAGTATCACCTGGCTCTAGCATAGCGAAGAAAACTGCCATATTTGCCTGAGCGCCAGAATGTGGCTGTACGTTTGCATAATCGCATCCAAATAATTGTTTTGCACGTTCAATTGCTAATGTTTCTACAACATCTACACATTCACATCCGCCATAGTAACGTTTTCCTGGATATCCTTCTGCATATTTATTTGTAAGAACAGAACCCATAGCCATCATGACTGGCTCAGATACAATATTTTCTGATGCAATCAGCTCTAAGTTGCGGCGCTGTCTCTTGCATTCATCCTGCATAGCAGCTCCAACTTCCGGGTCAAATTCAGCTAAGGTTTTCATAATCTCGTCTACCATGTCCAATACCTCTTTCTTTTCATTTTAATATTATGTGACTATGCAGTTTCCTTATAGCCACACATCTTCAATAGTATAGCAAAAATTCCCCTCTCTGTACAGTCCGAGTTGTGGAGAAAAACGACGGAATAACATAAAATTATTTAGAAGATTTTGCCACCTCATGAAGATATTCTGTTGCAAATTGGATTTTTGTGACATTAAATCCTTCTTCTAAAGGGAACAGGAAATAGGTGTTATCCAGTGTGGAAAGGGTAATACATTGCCCTTTGCCGCGGTAATTATATTCTGTGTGGACAGAAAAAGTGGCAATGGGAGGAAATGTAATGGTGGTTTCTCCTGCATCATTGGTTACTGTCTGTAGATATTTCAGTTTTTCCGTTGGCTGTCTATAATTGCGGAAAGTCAGGGAAAAGCCATCTTTGTTGTGGATTAATACGCCTTCTCCAAGGTCAATAAAGTTGACTGCATTGGGCAAAGCTTCTACACGTACACCCATATGGAGGTTATAAA
>JBGVIB010000099.1:0-7036 GCA_045122835.1 Lachnospiraceae bacterium | reverse complement strand
TCAGTATGGGCAAAATTTGCCTACACTGCTTCCGACGGCAAAGATTACAATGTTGATTTCTATAACCTTGATGTAATCATCTCCGTTGGCTACCGTGTAAAATCCCACCGTGGTACACAGTTCCGTATCTGGGCTATGGGAATATTAAAAGAATATATGAAAAAAGGATTTGCATTAGATGATGACCGATTAAAAAGACTTGGCGGTGGCAATTATTTTGATGAATTGCTTGCTCGTATCAGAGACATCCGGTCATCTGAAAAAGTATTCTGGAGAAAAGTTCTGGAAATCTATGCTACCAGCATCGATTATGATCCTCGTGCAGAGAGTTCTATTCTGTTCTTCAAGCAGGTTCAGAATAAGATGCACTGGGCAGCACACAAGCACACAGCCGCAGAAGTTATTTACCAGCGTGCTGATGCTGAAAAAGATAATATGGGACTTACTTCATGGGCTAATGATACCATCCACCGCTCCGATGTGGAAGTTGCAAAAAACTATCTTACCCAACAGGAACTTGATGCTTTAAACAAGATAGTTACCGCCTACCTTGATATTGCCGAGGTACACGCTCTTAATCGGGAGCCTATGTATATGAATGACTGGTTGGAAACCATCGATGATTACCTGAAAATGACCCGCCGTGATATTCTTACCAGTAGCGGTCATATCAGCCATAAGCAAGCACTGGATAAAGCTCATGCCGAATACACCAAATATAAGAACCGCCTGGAAAACATTATTTCCCCGGTCGAACAGGACTTTATCAAGAGCATTGGTACATTGGAAGGGATTGCAGATTCCGGGGAAAAATAAGCCATCTGTATTCCCCCTCTATAACAGCAAGTGCGTAGCAATATTGCTATTTGGGCTGACGCCCCCCTAGTCCATCTGTAAACAAGGAAGTTCCCTGTTATATAATGAAAATCCGAGAGGATTGCACCATATTGTTGGGCAATCCTCTTTCTAAATAACCTTTATTAAATACAGCATACGAGACTATTTTACTTCTACACCACATATGCACCATTGTTTTTTCCGCAAACCTATTCTCAACCAAAAGAACAATTTACCATTAGATAGGTATTCATATTAATCTAATTACTGCTTTTCTACTGATAAAATCTCGCCCATAAATGGATCAACCATTGATATTGAACCTGTATACTTCACAATTACCTTATCTCCAACAGACACTTCTTTTAAACCTTCCGGCTTTTCTTCAAAGGTAAATGCATAGCTGACTTTATCATCATCTGTTACAATAAACATAAAGTCTTTTATTTCATCTATGGTACCTTTTACTTCTGATACTTCTTGTTCAATCTTCTCCGGATTTGTACCTTCTGTTTCTACATTATCTTCCTCAATCACTTCGCTTTGTTGTATGCTCGTCTCACTAGCATTTGCATCCTGCATAGGACGCTGAGAACACCCAACCATAACTCCTGCACTTGCTGTTAATACTAATAATATTGTTAAAATTCTTTTTTTCATGATATCCTCTTTTCCGAAAGTTTCTCTTCCTTACTTGTTTTCATTCACATATATTTCCACACGACTTTGAATAACCCTTGCCACTTCAGTAGCACTCTTTTGGTTTGCCAGAAATGAAGCAACTTCCTCATTGATAATCGCTTCGATGTCTTCATCATAATAGACACATTTATCAATGTTCGCCACAAAATCAACAAATTCATTTACCTGTTCTTCCGTCATATTTGGTAAAACAACACTTTCACCTCCGATTGATAACTTATACTCATACTCCTCTTTGTCACCATTACTATCTATAGTATAAGGATTTCTCGTGGCTTCCATGGCTCTTTCCAAAAAGACATCCTTATTTACCGGAAACATAAGCACTTCCTTCTGGTATTCTTCCGTCAGATAATAGCGGACAAATTCCCATGCCCCATCTATGTTTTCTGATTTGGATGATATCAGATATTGTTCCCCAGCCTCCACAACTGCTCCATTTCCGTCAGCAGAAGGAAAACCGATATAACTGATTTTTTCTCCAAAATATCCGTTAATATAATCATTTACATAACGCACATTGCTTACCTCACACTCCGCTAACAAAGTACGATTCTCACGATATTGAGAATCTTGTTTTTCCCAATAATCATCGCCATATTCACTCCAGTCAATATCCTCCGGTAACATTCTTGCGTATTCCAACATTGTAATAAAATTCTCTGAATTAAAATTACATTTTCCTGTTTCCATGTCCACAAAGTCATTTCCACAGTACTGCATCATCATGTGCACAAATCCGCTTCTGGTTAATTCACCAATCAACTGTGTACCTTCCGGCATAGATGTCTTTAGTTCCATCATTTCCTCCATTGTCCATGAAGTTCTTTCCCCTACAAGAGATGTCTTTCCTACCAATGTTTTCACAGAAAATGATGGTGTTACACAATACAACTTTCCATCTACCCGATAAGCATCAAATACATTATCCATAAATTCAATTTTCGATAATTCCTCATCCGCCGCAATCAGTTCATCTATGTCAGCCAGAAGACCTTTGGAAATACAGCTGGATACCGGAAAATAACTGTCCGCAATTAGAATATCAGGCAGTCCGCTTTCCAAAATGTCCATGTTTAATCGGTTATAGCCTGCCATACCATCTTCCATGGTATCGTAAGTATAGTACTCTTTTATTACAATCCTGTATTCAAGATTTGTTTTATTAAACTGAACTACTCTGTTCTTTACCTCGTGTGGTACATAATAGCCTGCCAATACCAGAACCGTTTTATCCATTACCTCATCCGAATTTGTTTTAGTAAAAATGCTCACTTTCTGAGTATGATTATAATCATCAAAATAAAAGCCAATGAACTGTGTCTCATCCAAAAGGATAATATGGTTCATATTGGTAGTTGGTACATTTGAGTTAATAAAGTTCATCCATTGACATTCTGTTATTTCTCCCTTGCCAATGGCATACACACCGGTAGTTGTTGTATACACAACATCTGTCTGTTCCTCTCCTACAACAATAAAACGATAGCCTTGAGTGCGAAAACTGTCCGGCAACTGCTTTGCTTCCCCTATCGATTTCTTTGAGAGATCAAGCACGTTTAACCACATGGTAGAATCTTTCTTTTCATCTACATATGTATATAATAAAGTGCCCTCTTTTCCGACGAATAAATCGTTCAGACCAGAAAGTGTTCTATCGATTGTAGATAATGGTATTCTCTCTTTAAACTCGCCTTTTGCTGTGAATGTCTCGATTTCTACGCTATTTCCTCCGGATACAATACTCACACCACCATCAGCATTTGAAAGAAGCTTCCATACATCAGTATTACTACCCTCTATTCCCTCTAATTCAAGGTTTTTCTCCCAAACTAAACTTCCTTCCCAATCCCAACAACACAATATCCTCTCTATCGCATCTGCACCACCTGCCAGTTCTGCATCAGCTAATGAATAATGCTCTTTGATACCAAATAACTTATCACCCGAAAAAGCGAAATTTGTAAAGCCCACATATGTGTGCTCATCAAAAGACTCTGGTTCAAAAGAAATCTGTACATTCTTAAACTGTATATTACTTCCATCTTCCTTCATAGACATGAGTCTGAGTTTACTTTCCGGCATTTCTTCATTTCCATAAATCTACCAAACTGCATAAATGTTTGAGTCCATCCGCGTTACCTGCTGAACACTTGCATTTCCCAGAGTTTCCGGCAACTCCAGCATGTGTTCCGCATAAACAAATTCCGTTGCTAATGCCGCATTGTCTTCTCCCCATCCGCTAGCTTCACGATCTATAGACTTTTCCCCTCCACAAGCGGTAAGTCCTAACAATGTAGTAAGAACCAAACCTGCACAAATAATTCTTCTCAATCCATGCCTAATCATACTCTCTTCCTTTCCTCTATATCGCGTAGAATAGATATCATCATCAAGTCTTCTCTATCCCTTCTTTTTGATTACAATAATTAGATGTATCCCTTACACAAAAAGTTTCATTTTCCAAAATAAAATATTACAAACAAAAAGACTCTCCACCTTCGGAAAGTCTTTCTATTATGTTAGTTCCCTTTTACCTAACACCTTATAAGATACAATATCAGCATATGTATCGGGTAAAAGCCATAACACGCATATTGAAATAATTTACTATTATGTCCTTTCCGTCCACGATACATCCAAATCGGAATTAGGGCAAATAACGCCAATCCCTGTTGTACAATACGGATTGTATTTCCCATGACAGTAACCTCGAAATAGAACCCGCTTAATATCTCTACGTTGAGATAATATAATACTACTATCTGACCAAACAAGCACCACCATCTACGTTTTCTCAAAAAATAGAATGTTAGAATTGTTACGACACCTACGCCATAATAATCCACCATAGTAAGCAGCCCTGTAAAAAAAACAACTATTACTGTGATACAACCTACGAGAATACGCAACCACATTTTCCCTTTTAGCGCCGTCAATTCATTCAAATGAATAAATCCAAGCCCTAACAACAGCGTCCAGATTACATTCTGATGATACGGATAAGCGAGACTACTGCTATACATCAGATTGAATGGTATTTCAGAGATTAATGCAAGCAAGAAAAGACGCAACACGTAACGCCGTAAACTGCTTGTATAAAAATACCCTTCTACTATCAGAAATGCAAAAATGGGAAATGCCAATCTTCCTACACATGTAAGCCACTGATTTCCCGGTATGAATGTCGCTCACAAGTGATCAAAAAGCATAAAAACCATTGCTAAAATATGCAATGTCAATGCACTGATATTAAAATGCTTCATTTCCCTATTCCCCTTGTGTTTCTTATTTTCTGATATCATCCAACACTTCTGCCGGAATCTCAAATTCCACAACACCCAAATACATAGCTGCTACTTCTCCCTGTTCAAAACTGATAACCACATTATCCTTTTCATTGATGTAGAAAGAAGTCTCTTCTGAAATAGCCTTGAAATTCAGTTCCTCTATCTCATCATCCAACCAATAATAGACATTTTCATCTTGCGCCATTCGATTGCGCATCTGCTCCTTGATATTTTCACTTATAGGGGTAATATAATCAGCACCTTCAACAAAAATATCTTTTAATTGTAAACGTTCTCCAGAAATAAGATCAATCGTATAAAAGTAGTTCCATGCATAGCCACTTGCCTCCCCTTGGTAACAGGAAAGCTTTAATGTAAAATACTCCTGCGTTGTTACCAGAACTTCACTTTTCACAATGAGTTCTTTATAACCCAATTCTTCACGCATATGGTTTGTAAACTCATTTAACAATTCATTGGTAAGTTCTTGAATTTCAGCATTGATTTCATCTGTTGTGTTCTCGAGTATCTCCTCGGGTTGTGCTTCCTGCGGTTCTGTTTCTACCACCAGTTCCGGAATTTCAACGTCTGCTCTATGCTGTTCATCCTCGTATTCATAATCACGGAATGTCACCACCTTTACAAACTGACCGATAACCGGTATCTTCTCCATCGCATAAGCAATTTGGGGTGACATATTCGGCAATGCAATAAATGCTATTACCAGTGCAGCTGCAGTTGCAGCTAACCGTGTAACACGAGTTCGATTTCTGTCTTTACGATTTTCCCGTTTTGCCTCTTCCATTTTTAATTTCAACCGGTTCAATTGCTCCTCTGACATCCGGGGCTCTAAATATTGTTTCTGCAAGGACTTCAATTCATCCTCCAACGGTTCTTTAAAATTCTCATAATTTATAATATTATCTTTCATAAGTTTGATTCTCCATAATAATCTATTCATCTGTCAGTTTGATGCGAAGTTTCTTCATACTGCGGTATAATCTGCTTTTAATAGTACTCAGATTTTCGTTGAGTATTTCTGCAATTTCTTCCAACTTTTTATCTTCAAAGAACTTCATCATAACAATAGCTTTATCCTGTTCCGGAAGCGAATCTAATGCCCTTTGCAAATCAATATCCGCATATTCATCTTCCACATGAACTGCCTCTATCCCCACTTCTTCCTGTATATACTCATACGATTCCATCTTTGGCTGCCGTAGAAGTCCAAATATCTCATTTAGCATAATACGATATACCCAAGTCTTTGCATATTCCGGATTTCGTAATGTATTGCTGCTACGCAACGCTTTATAGGCTCCGTTTTGTACAATATCCTCCGCTTCAGCCTCATTATGTACATAGCTATATGCCAATCGGTAATACTGGTTATATTGCTCCAGTATTACTTCCTCCACAATCTCTTCATTACTCTTTTTCTTTATAAATCCTAAAATCTGCACGTCATCACCTCCTCATTTGTCCGTGTTCACATCATATCACAAAAGCATCCTGATAACAATGTCACCATAAAAAACTATTTTAGCCTCGTAGATTGAAATCCATCAGGCGTACACAAAAGCATACCGCCGGATGGACTCTAGAAAACCATTATGTATATTTCCAAGAAAGAATTTTCCGAATGGAGTAAAACTGCCCGTGAAAAGCGTAAGCTGTGCGAAGAAGGTCAGATTACTCTTGAAGAATTTCAGGCTTGGCTGGACGAAAGTAAGTGTAGATAATCACTCGCCACTTTCAAAGAGGCTTGAACGCATTGGTTCAACCTCTTTGTAGTAATTTCACATAAACTCAGATTCAACCTGAAATTTTCTTTTCTCTACAAATTGGAATTGGCTTAACTGTTTGTTGACTGTCGTTTCATCGTTTTCTGCCAACTAAGATAACCGTATATGTCATCTGCATAAAATGCAAAAAGCATAATTAGAATTTAAAGTTTAAACGACATTAAACTGTGTTAAAACAGCTTATCATTGATCATATATATAGGTTCCGCCACTCTGCCGGTTGAATCTAAATTATATTTAGATTCAAAATATTTAATGATCTCTTCTTCGGATGGGAATTCGATCCATTGATATGGTTCCTGGAATGCTAGTTTTTCCAAAAGATATACAGAGCCATTTTTTTCGTATATCACTCCTGCATGATCTATAAACAGAAACGGATTAGATTCATCTACAGTATTG
>JBGVIB010000098.1:0-4074 GCA_045122835.1 Lachnospiraceae bacterium | reverse complement strand
CATACATATGATATTGTCGAGGGACCAATGGCAAATGACACGGTCTGGAATTATGTAAATGATTTCCTGACGGGGAGAATTAATAGAAAGCAGTTTTGGGCATTAGCGGAATTTAGATACCCAACCCATCAAATTAGTTTTCATACCCTATCGGCTCTTGATTGTTTGACGTTCATGAAAAGCGAGGTAATTTATGACAGCGAAAGAACAAAATGATTATTTCTATGTGTGTGCATTGATTGAATATATTGCAAGGGAAACCTTGAACCATCGAAGCGATATTGTAAAGGTGATTGGTGAGGATGGAATCAAAAAGCTTTTACATGATGCGGAGGTAGACCATTGTCTCAGCTTTGAGCAGGTGAGTGACGAAGTGATCTCTTATTACAAAATAGAATCAGGAGATTTTGATACCATATCGAATTGCAAATATTCGGTTCCAAGCTTCCTTGATATTGGAAAACTATATAGTATTATGATAGAGGATTGCGCCCAAGAGGGGGAGGAAGTGCAGGAGCTGATAAACATATTTACATCCTTTATAAGTGACGAGATATCAAAGTTCAATACGGATTTGTATTATCAGAATCCAAGTTATCTTGAGTGGTCCTACAGAGAAGGAAAATTGTTGGATTAAAGGGAGAATAGGAAGAGTAGTATGCATATCAGTATAAGTAGTAAGCGATGTAAATATGAACTTGATATTCATGGAAAGTATAGTGTCATTGGAGGGGATTCGGGTTCTGGCAAATCCATTCTTTACAAGATGATTATGTTATGGGAAGCGGAGAATAAAGCAATAAAGGCAAGCTGTGATTACAAACTTCATGCAATGGCAATAAACGAAAATTCCAGCTTTCTGGAAAATAACGAGGGCTGTATTATAGTAATAGATGAGTATTGCAAAATTTTGAGAGAACCTGATATTTCCACCATTCTAAGAAAATCAAAAAACTATTTTATCCTCATAACTCGTAAAATATTAGATTTCTTACCAGTAAGTGTTGATAATTATTATGAGATGAAAACATCGGGAATTGTACACGCAAATGTACCTGTATATCCACGCTTTAAGAATAGAGACTATATTGGGGTGAAAACGATTGTTACATTTGAACATGAAATATTGTTAAACTATCCTTTTAATGAGAAACTTACACAGGATGATAGTTCCTATTTATATGAGAGCCTGGAGCAATTATCGACCTGCGTTTTGTCAAATAAAATTAGGTACAATAAGAGCTCATTAACCAATTGTTTAAAAAAGGAATTCACATGTGATAGATGTAACCGTGACTGTGAATTCAAGCATTCAAGAACTAAGCCAAGAACATTTTCAATAAATGAGAATATAAAGAATATATCAGCATTTTAAGGAGAAGAGATATGTTGAGTATACGATTTGGAACAACAAAAGATACAATCATAGATGTGGATAACTATTTTGATTTTGAATATGAAGATGAATGGCTTCAGGATGAATTCGTACAGAAAATGATTTTGGATGTAGATAAATCGGAAGTTTTGGACTCGGGGGTTATAAAGAGTCCGATTCTTGGGCTTATTCCTCCCACTGAGATTTCGGGAGGGGTAAAAGCACTGATATTAATGCTAAAAACGGATGAAGAAATATGGGCAACATCATGTGGCGATAATTGTGCAAAATGGATCACCGAGATTGCGAAACAAAAAGATATAACAATTAGTTTGGAACATTACTTAAGTTTTGGGGATAATGACTTTGCATTTCGGGATGCTGATACTGGAGAAATGTGCGACAACTATTTTCTGCAGGTAATTGAACATGGAATGTAAATTATTAGATTAATGGTCAAAAGAGGTTGAGAATCGTATTATGAAAGAAAAAGTAGTAGTTGGCATGTCCGGGGGCGTGGATTCCTCTGTGGCAGCCTATTTATTAAAAGAACAGGGCTATGATGTCATCGGTGTCACCATGCAGATCTGGCAGGACCAGGAAGTCTTTGAGCGGGAGCAGGAGGGCGGCTGCTGTGGACTGTCTGCGGTGGATGATGCTAGAAGAGTAGCTCAGGTACTTGATATTCCCTATTATGTCATGAACTTTAAGGAGGATTTCCAGAAAAACGTCATAGACTACTTTGTTAAAGAATACCAGCGGGGCTACACGCCCAATCCATGTAATGCCTGCAACCGCTATGTGAAATGGGAATCCCTGTTGCAGCGATCTCTGGAAATCGGAGCAGATTACATCGCAACGGGACACTATGCCCGCATCCAAAAGCTTCCAAATGGCAGATACACCATACAGAATTCCGTCACAGCCGCCAAAGACCAGACCTATGCCCTTTACAATCTGACACAGGAACAGCTGGCCCGCACGCTGATGCCGGTGGGCTTCTATGAAAAAGACCAGATCCGAGAGATTGCAAAGCAGGCAGGACTTCCGGTGGCACATAAGAGTGACAGTCAGGATATCTGCTTCGTGCCGGACCATGATTACGCGGGCTTTATCGCAAGAGAGACCGGACGGGAGAGCGAACCGGGAAACTTCGTGGACGAGCAGGGCAATATCCTTGGCCGGCACAAAGGAATCATCTACTATACCATCGGCCAGCGCAAAGGACTTGGCATCACGGCAGCAACACCGCTCTTTGTCAAAGAGCTCCGTGTCGACACCAACGAAGTGGTCATCTGTAAAAATGAAAATCTCTTCACAAAGACCTGCTATGTGGAGAATGTCAACTATATGGCAGAAGCATCCATTGCACCGGGCACCGAAGCCCTTGGAAAAATCCGATACTCCCACAAAGGCTCCACCTGTCAGCTTACACCGCTTGGGGATGGCACGTTAAGATGTGACTTCGACGAACCTCAGAGAGCCGTCACACCAGGGCAGGCAGCGGTGTTCTATCAGGGAGATCATGTACTTTGTGGAGGAACGATTTTAAAAAAATAAACTTTTTTAAAAAAAAGTGTGAATTTTAATTTTTCTTTAATATTGACAAGGCATTATAATGCCATAAGTTGCGAGAGCGACTTAAGATTAACCTTAGTATTAACGGGGTTAGCGGTCATAATAGAGTGTTAAGTTGATGATACTCACAAATCATACAAAAAATGTTGATAATTCTTAATAAAATGATGAATATTTTTTGGACGATTAGAGTTGACTTTAATTTTTAAATGCTTTATTATGTATGCATATTAGGTGGCTACCTGCGAGAGTAGGTCAGCGCATCTAGGCTCTGAGGCATTGCATCAGAATTTTGGCTGAAGAGTCGGAGCCTGAGGCACTAAATGGTGCCCGCATTATGAGAGAAAGGGAGGCGTTGTGTACAAAAGAAAATTACATAAGGTTTTTTTCAAATGGTGCGGGGTCGCCAGGAAGTAATTGGACTCCACAGGTAACTAATTAAAAAGGAAAGACAAGGAAAAGAAAGAGAGGAGAAACACATGAAATCATTTTCTAAGCGCGTTGCCTCATTTGCAATGGCAGCAGCTATGGTTTTAAGTGTAGCAGCAGTATCACCTGTTGATGCTGAAGCAGCTACAGCGAAGATTACTAAGAAATCTTCTATTACAGCTGGCAAGACTTACACTTACAATGTTAAGAATGTAACAAAGAGCCAGTATATCAAAGTAAGAATGTCTTCTGGTGTAACAGTTAAGTATAACAACAAGACTGTTAAGAAGAATTCTACAAAGATCAATGGTGGAAAGACAATCGCCCTTAAAGTTAAGGCAGCTGACAAAGTTGGAAACTATAAGGCAACACTCAAGGCTGTAATTTACAATAAGAAGAATAACAAGAAAGTTAAGACTCTTACAACACAGTCTACAGTTAAATGTACAACACTTAAGGTTACAAGCGTACAGACAGCTTCAACAACTGGTAAGTACCTTGTTGCTACATTCAACAAATCATTAGATTCTCTTAACCCAGCTGATATTGAGATCCGCAATCTTAATACAAACGAGCTTAAGGGTGTTGAAGAAGTAAAACTTGCTTCAAACGGAAAGAGCGCAACAATTACACTTGCTGGTAGCGAGTACTCGGGTACATCAACAAATATTAAGAACGATTTCGTTGAGCCA
>JBGVIB010000097.1:0-3040 GCA_045122835.1 Lachnospiraceae bacterium | reverse complement strand
ACCTGCCAGTTTGATGAATATACCAACAAACCTGTTCTAGATGCAAAGGGCAGAATGCAGGAGCGGGAAAGTTATCTGATTGCAGGTGTGAATTGCGATGTGGACAGCTTTGGTGCGGAATGTATTGAGGTAAATCGTCTGTATGGCAAGAATAATTCCGTAAAGGATGTAAAGGCGCATCACTATATCATCAGCTTTGAACCAAATGATCCCATTACCATGGAGCAGGCTTTGGAATTTGGCAAGCAGTGGTTGGAGGTGTTTGCACCGGGGCATCAGGCAGTAGTGGCAGTGCATCCCGACGGTCATAATGGCAGTCAGAATATGCACGTTCACATGGTTATCAATTCCGTCAGAAAGTATGCCGGAAAGCAGAGCAGGTGGCATGAGAAGCCCTGTGAATGGAAACAGGGCTGTAAGCACAAGAGCACCGGGAAGATGATGTTTCATGCGAAGAAGTGGGTAATGGAGAAGTGTATTCGTTTGGGCTTTGGGCAGGTGGATTTACTAGCTAAGAAGCATACGGATAATTACTGGGTGGAAAAGCGTCTGATGAATCAAAATGCCAAGGATGGTGTGGGCATTACTTCCAACCGAGAACTGATTCGGGATACCATAGACAAGCTGTTGCCTTTCGTGGATTCTTTAGAGCAGTTGGTGGAATGTCTGCAATTTATGTATAACTGGAAGATTCGTGTTACGAATAAAACAGTGACATTTTCCAAGTCGGATATGAAGCAGGGTATTCGAGGAAATAAGTTGGGAGAAGGTTATGGAAAAGCAGAGCTTGTAGAACGAATTACCAAGGTTGTGGCAGAGCGTAATGCAGAAAAGGAAGCCCGTAGAATTGCAGAGGAAAAAGCAAGAGTGAAAGCTGTGGCACTTGCCCGTGAAGAAGCTGCAAGGAAGCAAAAACAGCTACAGGAAGAACGGAAACAGAGAGAACTTCTTGCACAGAAAAGAAAACTGGTATTTGACAGAAATCGTATTTGGCAGGAATACTGTGGCGAAGAACTTGCAAGAGAGGATTGGAATAAAGATTATGTGGATTATCTGCAATCACAGTTTATAAATGCAAATGATGCAGCTGGATTCACAGAAGAAGAGCTTACCACTCCGATTATGACCAGGGAAGAATTTGAGGGACAGCAGGCAGTAAAACTGCATCGTGAAAAAGCTTCCAGAGCAGGAGCACTTTGGGATGATGCATTAAAAGGGATTTCCAGTGCTACCCATAAATGGAAGTGGGAGTATATGGATTATCTGGAAGGTATCAAATACAGAGATACAGCAGATGTAACTTTGGAGGAGGCAAAGGAAGAGGTTATGTCGTATGAGGAATTTGCGGAATTAAGGGAGAAAGAAAAAGAGATACAGGAGCTGATTTCTGAGACTGTAGAGATTCAGACTGATTCAGTAGATGAGCCACAGACTACTGTAGTATCAGAAGAAGCAGAGACTGATATTTTTGAGATAGAAAAAACAGTACTAGAAGATGTAGTGATTGTTCATGAGGTAATTGATTATACCAGGCTGTCTATCGAAGAGCGTGCTTCACTTTTGCCTGCGCCTACAGATGATTATACAACAGAATATAATGCTTACTGTCAGCGTATGGGATATACGGCAGAAAAGATGAAGAGCATCTGTTATAAGATGACTATATATGATGAATTTATGGAGGAATATCAGTATTGTAGGAAGTATTATGGCGTAAGGGATGATTCTAGGATTGTAGCTGTTTCTGAAAAGAATAGGGGAACAAGGTAATAACTCGGTAAGGAGAAGTGTGTTGTTGATTTAATGGCGAACTGATATATATTGACAGTTCGCCCAATGCTACAAAAGTCTAAAAAATACAAGTAGAACACAACCTGATTTCATGGTATAATGAGGGCAAAAATTTTTGATTTCTCTTATGATAGAAAAGAAAAACATGTAGTATAATGTTAAAGACTGTACGAAATATAAAATCTAAAAAAGGAATGATACCACTTGAATAATAAATACATAAAAACAGCAGTGACTATAATACCTATCCTCATGGCAGCCATCTGCCTGACTTTGGCAGTAAGAAACGATAATCAGGCAAGTATGCCTATTCCGATGAGTCTTACATTTACAGGAGAATACAGTTATGATGGAGACAACTGGTATCCATACAATAAAGACAGCGATATGTCCGCACTGGACGGAGATGTTACAGTAAAAGGGCATTTTGATGTAGATATACCGAAAGAAGCAATATTAAATTTCTATTGTAACCATATCGGGGTAAGTATGTATGTGAATGGGGAGCAAGTGTATATGGATGCTCCAACAGAGATTAGGAACTACGGAATAGACTTAATGCCTTCCATGTGCGGGAAACGCTGGGCACAGATACTTTGTCCTGAACTTACTAAGGAGGATGAGGTAGAGTTTCGTTTTATTAATTATCATAAATACGGAAATAAAGAGGCATATAAAGAACTTTTGACGACATGTCTTATTGCACCTTTAGACAAAACTGTATTGGAGACTTATTTAAAACCTTATATTAATCCATTTGAGATAATAGGAACAGGACTTTTGATTGTAGGGATAATGCTACTGGGTTCTTCCGTTTATGCTGCTGTACTAAAAAGCAGAATGGCAAATCATTTGTTTAAAACAGGAATCATGACATTGTTTGTGGGCGGATATACAGTGCTTGACATGATGATGGTATATTTTACGGATGAATTGTTAGTCATGAGAACGTATGGCGCACAGTTGTGTCTGATGCTTGGGGTTTATTTCCTGGGGCTCTATATATGTGACATTATAACAGAGAAATATAAAAAAACAGCAGAGATGGTGATGGGAGCATCAGGTATTATAAACTTGCTTGTGATAGCAGTTGCTATCAGCGGAAAAGCATTGTTGTATGATACAAGAATGCTTTGGGAATGTTCACAGTGTATTGTCAGCCTGATACTTATAGCATTATGTTTTTTAGAATTAAAAAAAGAGAAGAAAAAAGGAACAGAACTGATTACATATATATTAATTCATATTG
>JBGVIB010000096.1:0-40222 GCA_045122835.1 Lachnospiraceae bacterium | reverse complement strand
TCCTATAGGGGGAAGTATACCCTTTTACAGGACAAATCTTTCATTTTGACAAGCAAGATAGACATATTAAAAAAATATATGCCGATTCGAAGAAATTAATCGTATCGGCATAAAAAGATATTCAGTTTCACGGATTCAGGTTATTGTGAACTTCGACACTATCGTTCATGTAGAATTTTAATATATCATAAAAAATTTTTCAAGTAGTTTTATTCTATCCAGCAAAAAAAATTTAAACATTCTGTAAATTTGGTACCCCAGGAGTATTCATCGTGCTGCCCTTCATCCAGCTCATAATGTATATTTTCTAAGCTATTTTCCTTGGCAATTTCATAAGCAGACTTTGTCGAAGTATAGGCAAAATCGTATTTTCCAGTGTAAAAATAAATTCTGTTATCCGTTAAAATTTCCGGCGTCATATGCTCTTTTATATATTCAGTCATTTTTTCCGGATTTTGATTGTCACAATAGGAAAACATGCCGGTATATCCATACAGTTCCGGATATTGTGTACTGGCACATATGGCTGCCACGGCTCCATAGGATGCACCAATAATCGCTGTATGCTCTCTGTCTGTTTGTGTGCGATAATTTTTATCAATATAAGGTTTCAACGTGTTAGCATAAAAATCACACGTTTTTAGAACATCTCCGGCACCACCTCCATCGTATTCCCTCAGATAAAGATTATATTCTTTGTTTCTCCTGCTGCTGACGGAGTCCACCCCTACCACAATTATGCCTTTGGTGCGCTTTTCGTCATATAAAGTATCAAGGCTTTCATCGATATGCCATTCCTTTTGATAAGTTGCCGTGGAGCAGTCAAACAAATTCTGTCCATCAAACATATAAATTACAGGATATCTTTCTTCACTGTTTTCATATTCCGGTGGAAGATATATTCTTACTGTATTCTCCGTCCCCAGTTCCTCACTGTAGAATCCTTCTAGCACCTGTATGGTTCCCTTTTCTTTTTCCGGTTTTGGTGTGACCGTTTCTTTGCCACATCCACTGTTAATAACCAACAAACACATCAATCCCAAACATTGTATTATTTTTCTTTTCATAAGCCATCCTCCTTTGCTTTCTAGCCTAATTATAAAATATTCCAAAGAAAAGACCATGAAGAATTGGCAGAAAGGATTGTCGGATTATCAATTTCGATATAAAATAGCATCAGAAACTTATATTAGGAAAAGTTAGGAGAATACTTATGGAAATTTGCACGAAAGAACATCACGGATACTTTACTTTAGATATGGGATATTATGAAGGTTTGGGATTTGACTCTTCCGCTTTACAAAACAGCCGTCTTTCTTTGGTTTTTATCGAATCCGGCAGCGGAATATTTCTTTTCAATCACCAAGCCATCTCTTTTGATGCTCCTGTTTTGGTTTGCGCAAACGAAACGGAACTTCTGTCTATTGAAAAAGACATTTCTGTAAAAGCCATCCTGTTTCATCCTTCCATTATAAATAGTGCATTAAATTTCCAAAATATCAGAACAACTTCTTCTACCTTAAGCACTACTGAAATGCAAGATTGTTTTTATCTGGATTCCTTCGTCAAGCGAATTTCTCCTTCTTATGGGGTTTTGTTTCCAAATCCGGATAATTCTCTTCGAATTACAAAGCTTTTTCAGGATTTTTATGCCCAAATCACATTGCAGGATACAGACTTTTGGGCATGCAGAAGCCGTACTTACTTAATTGAACTATTAGCTTTGGCAAATACGTTATCCCATGAGAAGGCTACGCTTATCCATACTGAAAAACAGAAAAAAGATGATGAAATTCTTGCGGTAATTACTTATCTGAAAAGTAATCTATACAAGAAAATCACCATCTTAGATTTAACAAAACAATTTTCAATGAATCGAACCGATTTATCCAAACGGTTCCTTTCCTATACCGGCGAAACTATCTTTCAATTTCTAAATCGAAACAGAATAGAGATAGCCGCTGCCATGTTAAGGGACACCCTGATTCCCATTTCCGAAGTCACAGAACGGGCAGGATTTCAGGACTATTCCTATTTTTCCCGCACCTTCAAAAAGGAAAAAGGGATTTCTCCGAAACATTACAGAGAACAATATTGCTGGATGTCCAAGGAAAACTAAACTCCTTCGTTACACTTTTTCATCCAGACAATAAACTCATCCAATGCTACCGGCTTACTATACAAATAGCCCTGATACCAGAAACGCCTAATTCTTTTAGTTTATCTCGCTGTTCTTCGGTTTCCACATATTCAGCAATTACTTTTACGCCTAATTTCTCTCCCAATTCAACCACAGAAGCCACAATCTTCTGGTCTGTGGAATTCTCCAGTATGTTTTTTACCAAAGAACCATCCAGTTTTACTACATCAAAATAATTCGATTGTAAATAAACAATAGACGTGTGACCCATACCAAAATCATCAATCAATAATGTATGGCCCACCTGCTTTAGATGTTCCAGCTTTTGAATTACAGCATCTGTATTGGAAAGCATATCCTGCTCTGTCATCTCGATCCACATTTTATCTGCCGTCTTCTATTTTAAAGTCTAATTTCTCCCGTTTATTGGAACGTTCCGCAGAAGTTCTTGCATTAAATTCCGTTTTCCATTCCGCACTGTCACGAGGCGGTATGTTAATTAATCTTGGATTATCCTTCATGGCAAGATGTACTGTTCTGCCGTATTTTGAATTAGAGCAGGGATGTTCGCAGGAACAGCCGTATTTTCTGCTTGCAAGCGGACATCTGAACTTTAACCTGTGCTTAGAAGCCTCACAGCCGTCATGATTCATACGATGTCCTTCTTTGCAGACAGGAACACCGTCTTTTCCGATAGTAAAGTCATTTTTGTACTTGACTTTGATACCACGTTTTTCATTTAAATCAATAAAAGGAATGATGTTTTTTTGTTTACAGTATTTATAGATAGGCATTGCATCATGAGCAGAATCTAAGAGTAATTTTGTAATATTGAAATCCGGAAGAAATGATTTCATTCTAAAAAATATTTCTAGAAATCCATGAGAATCATGTTTTGAAGCCGGATTTAATAAAGGAAAAACAGGAAGGTCACTTTCAGAATCGGATGCAACCAGCATATATAAATCGTATCCATGATACCAACAGTCTCTGGAAGAATCCCAACCGATATCGCAGTCAGGTTGGGAAAAATACCTGTCGCAGTTGCAGTCAGAAATTCCGTTCTCAGCACAATCACAAATGCGATGGCTTCTCATTCTGTGAGAGGTAACAACAGGAGTACCATCACCCGCGATAGCTAAAGAATTATTCTTGATTAATCCTTTAGAAACAGACACATCAAGAAACTGTTTTTTATAGATTTGAAGTAGGGAATGATAAGGTTGTTGTTCAGGAATAAAAGCAGTGTTCTCAAGCTGAGGAATCAATTGGTCAACGGTTACTTTTTCAACAGATGCGGCTTTGGCACCTTTGTTTTTTGGTTTCTTTACCTTAGCTTTTACGGGATGAATATAAGGGGAAAGATTATCATCTTCTGAATCCCATAAGCGATTAAAAAAGTCATAAAAGGTACCAACTCCAGGTGTGTTTCCAACTTCAAATCCGCTAAGAATGGCATACAAAGGATTTATTTTTAATTGTGCAGCCCAATCGGTTATGGAAGTAACCTTAAAATCGATGGATAAAAGGTAAGAACGCTGCATACAGGAAGGTGTTCTTGGAGCCGGGCCGAATTTAGAGTATTTATCACGCATAAGTTCATCAGTGTAAGATAAATCCAATGTCCAAAAACGTTCAATGATATCCCATGTAGAGCGGGCAATTGCATCCGGATTAGGATAATATTTACGAAGATTTTCAGTAACAAAGTTTTGGTAGTCGGCATGACTGCCACAATTAATAGGTAACAATAAAATCGCCTCCAATCGAAAAATATGTCTTATAAATAAGGGCGCGAAGCGCCGCATTTTTCGATGGATTTGTCAAGAGGTTTTGGCAAAAAAAGTGGGGGATTTTAATAAAAAAGGAATCTGAAAGCCTTATGTTTACTGGCTTAAAGATTCCGAGAGATTATAATAAGAAATTGGAGGAAAAATATAAAATGAAAGCTTTTAGTGTAGATACAAATGTGAATGTTGAAAGATTAACGGAAGATTTAGAAAAATTGAGTAAAGAGTCAAATAAAGCAGAGAGACACATTTATTTCAGCTTAGAAGAATTTGAAAAGAATTGTTATGAAAATGGCAAAGAATCTATGATGTAGGAGGAATAGAAGAATATGAATATTTATCAGATGGGTGTAATTATATGTTTGGTGTACATTGGATTTTACACACTATTTTTAATTATGAAGACATTACTTGAATTAGGGGATTATATTTATATGGAAAAATACCAAGAAACCGATACTGAAAAATCGTACACACAAAAGGCATTAGAAGGTGTGGTTGCGATTAGTATCTTATTTGCAATTTCATTTTGTCCTATTTTAAATATAATGCTATGTGCATTTCTATTTTATGTGGAGAATAATAGAGATGCTATGTTTGAGAAATTTGAGGAAATGTTATAACATCAAAAGTTTTTTAAGAATAAAGGTTTGACTACAGCCTGACAGCAAACAATACCGCTGCACAAATGTAGTAAATTTCCCAGTCGGCAGGAAGTAAAATAAAGTTTCCGACACCAAGATTCAGAAGTAAGTCAGATTATTTCTATTAGTGCAAAGGGTAAGTTCTATTTGAACCTACCCCATATCAGCACAGATTTCCAATTTATGATAAAGATATTTTGATAATTCAATAGGATTAGTGGGTTTATAAGGTATCGGTGTTTTACCGACTCCTATTTGCTATGCAATTTTTCTGAATCTCTGGTTATAAAAAAGGAGGTTCAATGAATGGTGTTGTTTACAGATTCATCAATAAAGATGAAGAAATTATTTATGTTGGAAGTGCGGAGGATTTATCTACAAGATTAAAAGCACATCTTGAACATGGTCATTTACCAGACCAATGTTATAACGAAGTATTGTATGTTGATTATGTAGAGTTCAAGACAAGAACAGAAGCATATATGTATGAACAGTATGAAATTACAAGACTGCAACCATATTACAATACGAATGGTAAATTGGAAGAATCACTTGATTTGGAATACTTTACGATTGTTAAAGAACCTACATGGAAAAGAGTGTATGCAAGCTCTAATTATGGTTACAGATACAATAAGGTTTATACCAATTTTACAGAAGAAAATCCAGAATTGGATGAACCGAATAGAAAATATTGTATGGAAGATGCAACACTTATCAAGAGATTCTTAGAAGAACTAAAACAGAATAAAGAGATTTTAAAGGATATTGATTATCTGACTGAAAAATGTCCTACTTATATGGCTCTTATAGATGAAAATGAGTTAATTATTCTTTCTGAATGTTTACCTACAGAATCAATACACATTTCTTGTGATGAATCTATATGTCCTGAAAGAGTATCTGATACAGAATATGATGAAATATGTATGGACAAAACAGTATTCAAGAAGGTATCAGAGTTAAAACAATTCCCCATCCATAACTATTGCGGTATTTTTACTTACAGTGCTGGATTGTATGAAATGTTCTTTCCGTATTGTAAGGAATCTACAATCGGATTTTTCGTACCTAAGTTGTGTGATAAATCGTTGGCTGCAATAGAAAGTAAGGCTAAAGAATTAAAAGCTGATATGGGGTTAATTGAAAATGATAATCCAATAGAAATTATCAGGAAAATATATTATGAGGAAAACAAGAGATATTTTTCAAAACAAAATGAAAAGTGATTGGAGGAAAGTTGATGTCAAGAGGAATGCATTATAACTATGACTTAGAACAGTGTAACTGGTTACTTAAGCATGGAGTAAAGCCTATTGGCTGTGGGAAACATAACAAAACAGGAAATACATTTATGGTATTTTTGATTAATAAACAATATAAGGAATTAGAACAAAAATACAAAGAGGAAATAAACAACAAATAATAATTTTAAGTTTACCTCGTTAGAGGTAAGAATAGGATTTCCTTTAGTTAATGTATCTCCTTTAATAGCAGTACCGAAAACGGCAAAATTTGCCCTTTTGTCCTAGGTCAAGTTGAACAAAAACGGCAGAAAATGCCCTTCTTGGTACTTAGGAAAGGATAACGCATTATTATGTTAAAGATATTTATAAGTAAATCAATAGAGTTAGATATTAAAGAAATGGCAGTTATGGCTGCCTTAAACGGATTATATAGTAATAAACAGGAATATTTGATTACTTCTGTTTATTCTATAGGATATTTTCTGTCGGGAAAATTTCTTGATAAATCGACTAAGAAAGATAGAAATATAGCAGAAAATATTAAGAGTGGAATACATTCACTTGCTGAAAAAGAAATTATTTCAATTATAGAACAGAGTGGAGATAATTATGTATTTGCAAAAGATGGATTAGAAGTTGATACTGAAAACGCAAAGTTCATTATAGTAGAATTATGGGAAATACAACGCATATTTTCTACGGCTAAAATGCCCTTTAATGTTTTTACATTCTTTGTAAATCTGATAGGAACGATTAATACCACGACAAAAGAATGGCATATGTCACAAGACGAAATGACTATACAGTGGGGATGCAGTAAGCGTACTGTCAATGAATATTTGCAACAATTATCTGATATGAAACTAATTTATGTATACAAACCTAAGAAACGTAGAACGGACGGAACTTTTCATAAGATTAATAATTCTTATGGTAGATATGCGGATGCTTCTATGGTTATAGAATCAGCTAAAAAGTACATAGAAACAGTTGAATGTGAGGATATTTGCGAAAGAGTTGATAGGAGAGCAATAAAGCTTAGATACAATGCTTTTTGTAATGGAGCAAAGAAATATCAAAACAATACTGCTACTGTGCAGAGTTTAATAAAAGAATGTCGGTTATACAACAAATCATTAGATTACAAGCCAATAGATATTTATGATTCTGCTGGTGGAATTAAGCAGGCAGAAAAATTGGATTTATCTGTATTTGAAGATTATGTTTCGGAGTTTGAAAATAGCAATATAGATGATGAATGGGGAGAACCAGACCCCCATGATAAATTTTTCTGTCGAGGAAATGTTTGATTTACCGACATTGAGTGACATTGAGAGTGTGAGTTAAAAACTTGCACTCTTTTTTATTGCAAAAAAACAAATAAGGAGATTTTATATATGAATGAATTAAAAGAAACAAAAATATGTAGTAGATGTGGTAGGAAATTACCAATAGAAAGATTTACTAATAAGGATAAAAAGGGAACATGGTGTAAAAGTTGTTGTAGTTTTTATTCTTCCGAACTCAGAGGATTTGTAACAGAAGAAAACATTGTTAAGATTGAAAGGCTTTATAAAGAGCCTATTCCCATTAGAATACTTGATGTAGAGCAAGCTGGTATCGAATTGATTAGTCCTGATGAATGCTTTGTGAGACTTATTAATTATAAAAATGCTTGGATTTCAAACTATGGTAGACCATTAGAATATAATAATGGCAAATACATATTCAAGCGTACAAAAGATAATGAATCTGGTGAGAAAATCTGTACCTTACAGAAAAATGTTTATGATGGAGAAAAATGGGTTTGGCAGAGACACACAATTGAAGTTTGGAGGTTAGTTGTCGGTACATTTATTGTAAACTTTGATATGGTGGGTAATACTCATTGTTGGCACAAGGATAATAACAAGGCTGATAATTTCTATAAACATATCTATCCTGTGAATGATAAACAGTACAACGCAATATTGGAAAGATATACCGATGGAGCAGATATTACGGATGAAGTGATATTTGATATTGTCAATGACATTCTGTATAAAGCTGATGATTGGTATGCTAATAAGTGGAAAAGAACTATGTTTGGTATTGGATATTTAGGATGTAATGATGCGGATGCTAATAGAATTAATAACTACATATATTCCAAGTGGGCGAACATGATGCAGAGATGCTATGACGAAGAAACACATAAACTAAAACCTTATTATGCTCCATGCAATGCAGAGATTGAATGGCATAATTTCTCTAACTACAGAGAGTGGCACAGAGATAATATGATGGGTGATAGGAAAGTAGATTTGGACAAGGATGTGTTGGTTCAGGGGAATACTGTATATGGTTCAGAAACTTGTACTTTGATTCCTCATTTCACGAATACCATATTTGAAGAACGTGGAGCAGATACAAACATTGTATTAAACAATACTACTGGTAAGTACGGTGTTACTATGTCTATTCTTGGAAAGAAAGAAGATGTCGGCACATTTGATACTGAGGAAGAAGCAAAACAAGGATATATTACTTATAAGCAGGACTATATTGGGAATTATGCAAAGAAGTGTAAGGGCAAAGTACCACATAAGACTTATGAAGCTATGATGAATTGGAAGGTTGAAATTACGGATTGATTGGAGGAATAAACCCTATGACAGATTATGAAAGATGGAGACAGCAGATGTTAAATGAGGTTGCTGCTGAAGAAAAAACATGAAAATATTTATAAACAGTGTGCTGTTGATGAAGCGATTGCACGACTTACGAATAAAGACATTGGTGAGACGGAGATAAGGAATGCTTATATTCGTACACAAGCAGATGTTGAAAGAGATTTTTACAAATAGGACTGGAGGATTTATAATGTCAGATGATTTTTTACATAAAATGTTACAGAGTAGTATGGATAGAGAAGCTAAAAGAATGGCTTCTTTTAACTGATAGTTGAGTATTCTTTTCTTAGCGGGTAGATAATATATATATATGACTTGATTTAAAGTTGGGCATATGATAGAGTATAAGAAAGAAAATGATTCTATTATATGCTCAGATATTGAATGTTGATATCTGAGGTGATATAATATGAGTGAGAAAAAACAACGATTAAATGAGGAGGTGAATATCATGCCAACTATTGAATTAATTGAGTGTGAAAGAGTAGCCTATGTTAAGCAAATGGAAGAATATTTATCCAATCTCAAAAACATGAACAAGAAAGAAGCAAAAAAAATTTCTTATGAGAATTTAGTAAAAAGTGAGATTATTACAGAAAGTGGTGAATTTTCAGAAAGATACGAATTTACAAGGATTATGCAAAAGAGGGTGTAAATAAATGTACAGTAATTTGCCGAATTTGATTTTAGCATTCCATGGTTGTGATGAAGAAACGTATAAAAAAGTTTTGTATGAACATGAGTCATTATTACCAAGTCAAAATCCATATGATTGGCTGGGTAATGGAATTTATCTATGGGAAAATAGTTTAGCTAGAGCAGAAGAATGGGCAAAAATGTATTGTGAACGATATAATAAAAAGAATCCAGATAAAAAACCTAAGAATCCTGCTGTAATTGGAACAGTAGTTAATTTAGGTCATTGTTTAGATTTAACAGATTATGGAAGCTCAGAAATTTTGAAAAATGGATATGATATATTATCATATGAACTTTCTTTGTTAGGAAAAGAGATGCCTATAAATAAAAATGTTAAAGGAAATAATGATTTACTGCTGAGAGAATTAGATTGTGCAGTTATTCAGCGTATACATCAATTTAATCATGAAGTAGGAAGAAGAAGTTATGATAGTGTAAGAGGTTTGTTTATTGAAGGCAAACCTGTATATGAAGAATCTGGAATAATGGATAAAACGCACATTCAGTTATGTATTATTAATCCTAATTGTATAAAAGGTTATTTTAAACCATTAGAACCAGATGTAAATTGGGCGATAGTATAATATAAGTATGTTTAACAGGCATATCGGATAGAAATATCTGGTGTGCCTTATTTTTTTACGTTTTTCTGAATATAGGTATATATAGATAGGGTACCTTGATTTTTTCAAATATAAACATACCCCCTCTGCCTATAATGCCTCTGCCAAATCAGAATCTCTATAATGTCAGGTCACTGTCAGAGGGAATATATCGTACAATGTCTTTGATATCACAGCCGAGAATCCGGCAGAGGTCATTTAACGTCTTCGTCGAAACATCCTTGTTGTGTTTTAATCTATGGAGTGTGCTATGTGACAGATTGTGCTTATTCGTCAGTGTATACCAATTTTCAGTTGATAATTCAAGTGTTTCCCAAAAGGGGGAATAATCAATCATTAGCTCACCTCCAGTAGATATTGTATGAATTTATGATAAAATATATACTTTTACTTGAATATATTCGTAAAAACGAATATAATGTAAGAAGATGAATGATGAGGGAGGTGGTTCTTTGGGGAGAGAACAGCTACAGGGTGAACCTTGGCATTATGAACAGATGAAAAAGACGTGTAAGGAGGGGAGTAAATATTGTATTTACAATAATAAAGGTAAATGTTTTCATACTGCTAGTAATACTCATAAACAGTCATGTACGGGTAAAGGGGAATGTACGTTATTTGAACCGAAGACAGGTTCACCTAAAATTTATTCGACAAAATGTATTCATAAGAATGATATAAAGAAAAACGATGTAGGGGGTAGAACTATGGATGATAATACACAAAAATCAAATAGTGACAAAGCTGAAAATTTTATTCGATTGGCAAACAAGAGGACAAATAAAATTCTTGAGGATATTGAAATTCTTGGTAATTTGGCAAACAAAAATCAATATGAATATACCGATGAACAGGTTAAAAAGATTTTTGAAGCTATAGAAAACACAGTAGCTACTACAAAGGAAAGTTTTAAAAAGAAAAAACCTGCGAATAAATTTTCATTGTGATGGATGTTATTGATATAAGGGAACAAACGAGGGGGGGATACTAATTATGGCTATGATTAAATGTGTAGAATGCGGAGAGGAAATTAGCAGTAAAGCAAAAAAATGTCCTAGTTGCGGATATCCATTGAAGAGAAAAAATAAATTGAAAATTGTAACTGTTCAGAACCCAGCTACTCAAAGATGATATCTGGATTATCATTTAATGTTGCCTGGATTGCAGTAAAAGCATTTACTCCATGTTTCTTTGCAGTTCCGACATAGCTCATTATGTTCAAATATTCCTTTGCTCCATTTTCATTCCTAAAGCAGCCTGAAACTTTCGTTTTTACTTTTATCATACGAAGATCGCGTTCAGCTTGATTATTATCAAATGGGACAAAGAAGTTTTTGGTAAATAGACAGACTGATGCCTTGTATTTATCCAGTCTGCAAATCAAATTTAATACTTTACTCTTTTTCGTGCGACCACGCTTTTTAAGCGTTTTTTCAGGAATTGGATTCTCTTCATATGCAGTTTTAATGATGTTATCATACTCCTTATCAAATTTATGGAGATGATAGTAGCTGAGCTCATCCTTTTCTTTAGAGACAGCCTTATCTCGAACCTTTTTCATATCGAGAAGAAGATTTTTGAACCGTGCTGCCCAGGTTTGCTCTGGGTGATTCTCAATAACACCGTTCAATTCTCGCAAGAGGTGAGCACAACAGACAGCATGTACCACTTGGGGATACTTCCAATAGGACGCCCAACAGTCATGGACAATAATGCCTTCAAAGTTTGGCATAACAGCTGCTTCGTCCATTCCAATCTGTCCCCGCTTTTGGCTTATTGCCAAAAAGGTAAAGAGACTGTCAGATGCATTATGAACCCACCATGTTTTGCCATTAACTCTGGTACCCGTTTCATCACAGTGGATAAGTTCACGGGAAATCATTCTCTGACGGATTTTCTTTACCGTATCCGTTAGCGAGTTTGCAAATCTGGTCACCATGTTTTTAATGGTTCCTGTAGCTAGTGGAATGTTAAATACACTTGCAAGTATTTCGTGGGTACGATTAATACTGACTGCACCTACGGTGTTAAGCGCAACAACCAGTGCCTGAATATTTTTACCATACTGCACAGTTGCTTTTAACTCAACAGGAAAAGAACCAGCTTTTTTCCCACCATGCATAGGACATTCTGGTACAATAATAAGGTTATGAGCAGTAATGTTTACTGTAACTTCAGCGTCAATAGACTGACGTGTTTCAGCAATGCATGCTTTATCCAGACATTGCTCATGATAAGGACATTGCTCACAATCCGAATGCATATGGTTTTCGATGTAATCAGGTTCCGAAATAACAGAAAGATTCACACCCTCGTGACCTTTCTGGGCACCCTGCTTTTTATCTGATTTGCCACGAAGGCTTTTGTCCTTGTTTACAGGCGTTTTCTTTAAACCATCTGAAGAAGGTGGCTTGGAACTGTTTTTTGAGTTTTTGTTTAACTGTTCTTTCAGTTCCTTGATGGTCTGATTCAGGTCAGTAATAGTATCGGTTAATGCTTTGTTCTGTGCTGTTAGAAAATCAATCTGTTCCATAAGTTGACGAACAAAATCTTCTGTGATATTAACTGGCATTCAGACCACCTTCTTTCCGCTAATTTCTATGTTTCTATTGTAGCGGAAATGCAAAAAAAAATCCAGTATTGGTACATAAGGTACTCGGCAAAATGACGGTGGATAAGTATTAAATTTAGAGGTGCATATGATAATAAATATATTCAAAATCGTCTCATAAGACGAAAATGAAGCTAGTAAAATGATGATGGTTGCATCTTATACACAAGGAGGATGCATAAATCATAAATATTCATTTTTTATCAACAAATCAACCGCAAATCAGACTGAAAATAATTTTTTCAATTCTCTGTTTTGCACAATAAATGATTACTTGAACCCAAGGGGTTCTGAACAGTTACGCCTTTTTTATATATTATGGTTGGAATATGTTTCGTTATGCCGATTTTAGTTTTGATCATGACAACAATGATGGATGGTTCAGTTTCCGTAAATCCGCAGACCGGGGTAGAAACGGTTATTGAAGGATTTGATAATGTGTGGCAGATAATTGCTTCGGTAAGTGGTGATGCTACTACAAATACAGAGACTGCGTCAATGGATATGAGCATTACTGCAATGTGCAATATCAATATGCTTTATTTTGTTATAGCTGTATTGGTATGTGTATTTGTTTCAGCTGATTTCAGAAGCGGATATGCAAAAAATCTATTTACTGTTCGTGCCAAGAAATCAGATTATGTAATATCAAAGACATTTGTCTGCTTTGTGGGTGGAGCAATGATGATTCTTGCATTTCTCATTGGTGCAATGCTTGGTGGAGCGATTTCCGGTCTGCCATTTAACATGGTTGGATTTAGCACAGGCGAGTTAATAATGTGCATCCTGTCTAAGGTGGTTCTGGTGGCAGTATTTGTACCAATTTATCTCTTGATGAGTGTAATTGCTAAGCAGAAATCGTGGATGTCTATATTATTGTCCATGATGGTAGGAATGCTCTTATTTATGATAATTCCAATGCTTACACCGTTAAATGCAACGATTATGAATGTATTATTGTGTATGGTAGGTGGTGTTTTGATTGGGACAGGCTTAGGAGCAATCAGTCAGTTGATATTAAAGAAAAGGGATATTTTATAAGGTGAATTTACAGTGGGGCTTGTCACTTTGACAGCTCCGTTTATTTTCATAAAGACAAATAAGTGAAAACAGAAACAAAACAGAAATATTTCTATAAGTCAGCATTTATGCCGACTGTAAATATTTTGTATTAAATTGAACTCCCAAAGATTATAGTGCTAAATCCTAAAGACGGGGAGATAAAAGTTCAACTTTTTGTGTCCAAGGTATTGACTTAGGTCCATCCGTACAAAGAACTGGCATGTCAATCGGACTTTGACCGGTTCTGAAAACGCGATTTATTTTACTTGACTTTGCAAGCAAGCTGATTTATTATACTCGTAAGAAAGTAACTTACGAGTTACTAACTCACGAGTATAATTATCGGAGGTGAGCGGATGCGTCAATTTTATTGCCGCGAGGATGAGCTTCGGAAGCTGAATAAGCGGTATGCGGGAGATAAATTTGAGTGCATTGTCATCTATGGCAGGCGACGTGTTGGTAAAACAGCACTGATCAATGAGTTCTGTAAGGATAAGCCGACCATTTTCTTCTCGGCATTGAATACGACAGGAAAGGAAAATCTGGAGGCTCTTTCAAAGTCGATTATGAGCTTTGAGCGGCCTGATATGGAGTCGGCACCGGAGTTTAGGTCTTATGATGCCGCCTTGGATGAGCTGACAGCACTTTCAAAGGAGAAACGAATCATCTTTGTCATTGACGAGTATCCGTATCTTGCGAAAGCAAAACCTGCCATTTCAGCAATGCTGCAGCATATCATCGACCACAAATGGACAGAGTCCAAGATGTATTTGATTCTTTGTGGTTCGTCTATGAGCTTTATGGAGAGTCAGGTGCTTGGTAAGGAAAGTCCACTGTATGGCAGACGAACTGGTCAGTTTAAGATTGAGCCTCTGGACTATAAAGAAACAGCTGTGTTCCATCCGAATCTGTCGGCAGAAGATAATTCCCTGATTTATGGGATCACAGGAGGTGTTCCTCATTATATCAATAAGTTAGATGTGAGAGATAGCGTAGATGAAGCCTTGCTGGATAACTTCTTTGACCGTTCAAGCTATCTATATGAGGAGCCGGGAAATCTGCTGAAACAGGAACTCCGGGAACCAGCTATTTACAATGCAATCATCAAAGCGATTGCAGAGGGCGCTTCTCGAATGAATGATATCAAGATGAAGGTCGGCGAGGAGAATTCGGTTGTATCGAAGTATCTCAAAACGCTGATTGACCTTGGTATTGCCAAAAAGGAAACTCCAATCACAGAAAAACCAGGCAAGAAAACCATCTATCTGCTGGCAGACAACTTCTTCCGTTTCTGGTATCGATTTGTGCTAATCAATATGAGTGCCATTGACTCCGGTAGAATTGCAAAGACCTATCCACACGCTGTAAAGCAGTACCTTCCGGATTACATGGGCCTGATTTTTGAGAAGATGTGTCAGGATTACCTGCTTTATTATTTGGATAGTCTTCCCATTGAACTGAGTGAGATTGGTCAATGGTGGGGTACAGATCCGAAGAAGAAAAAGCAGATACAGATTGATATTGTCGGAACACCTGTTGAGGGTAAGGACTATATTATCGGTTCTTGCAAATACAGAAATGAGAAAATTGGTGTGGATGAACTTGATTTAATTAGGGATTACGCATCGGTTTTCGGAAAAGGCAACAATTACCACTACTATATCTTCTCTAAAGGAGGATTTACAGATGGACTTCTTCAGGCACAAGAGCGCGGCGAGGTTCAGCTGATAACGCTGGAAGACATCTACAAATAAACAATCTAGGCAACCCTGCTGGTTTAAGCCGGTAGGGTATTTTTATACCAATTTTTATTGTACAACCTCACTTCACCCGGTACAAATAAGCCTGACCAGCTTTTCCAACTCGTATGACTGTCCCTGTATCAAACAAAATATTAAGTGCTGACTGTGCCAGTGAAACTGGAATTCCCGCAGCTACAGAAAAATCATTAGAAGTAAACTCCTCCGGCAAATCGGTTGGCAGAAGCTGTACATAATCATCCACACAGTTGATATAAATTTCATCAATCAGCGTCTTTGGCACCTTGTCACTATTGATTTTCTGGCGTCTGCGCCGCTTACCCTGTGGCGGCATAATGCGATATTCTTCCGTTTCCAACAACATAATACAAAAATGCAAATGTTCATTATGCAGATAGGATTTGATTTTATAAAGTTCCGGGAAAATATGATACTTGCTCCCTTTCACAGGAGATAACCTTCCCTTTGACACTGCCCCTGTCTCAGGGTCAACCTGAAAAATACGTTTTCTAACAGCAATGGGATGCACAATCGTCACATGATAATCCGGCAGAAAAAAGTCTAATTTATTTCGAAGTTTATTAAACTGTCTTGTCTGGATCTCAATAATATCATCCCCATTATAAATATCGGCCACCATACGCCCAATTCGAACTTCCTGTTTGGACACATCTGGTTCAAAATAATATTTTAAGGCGGCATGAAGTGTTTTTTCGCTCAGCGTACCAATACTGTCCCGCTGCACCTGTTTGTGAAAAATAACATCACAGGCATGCTGAAATCGCACCTGCTCCGCAGTAAATGATAAATTTTCTTCCATAATAAAGCCTTTCTAAGGTGAAATTGTGGTGCTCCATTCTAACTTATAATAGATAATTGCGAAACGCCTACTAACTTATAATTGCGAAAGGAGCCTTTTGTATGTTATTATATTGGCATTAAGAAACCATAAAATGTCAATAATGTAGTGAGTTGCCAAACATGCTCCGGTATAGCATATTCCTAAGCAGATAATAAGGAGTCGCTTTTAGTGGATGTGAAATTCGCAACATTGCTACCATTATCATACAGACAGCACAGAAAATCAACCATAAAAAATACAACAACCGAGAAAGACAAAGAGGGCATTTATGTTAGAAAAAGCGATAAAATTTGCATCAGAAGCACACCGTGGCCATTCACGAAAAGTTTCAGGAAAACCGTACATTGTACATCCAATGGAAACATGCGTTATTGTATCTAATATGACAACAGACACCGAACTGTTAGCGGCAGCTTTACTCCATGATACCATAGAAGATACCCCGGTAACCTATGAGCAGATAGAAGCAGAATTTGGCAAGCGGGTTGCAGACTTTGTCCAGTCAGAAAGCGAAGATAAGTCCAAAACATGGATGGAGCGCAAACAGCACACCATTGACCATATTAGGGAGAAAACCTTAGAAGAAAAAATATTAATCTTAGGAGATAAGCTAAGTAATATCCGTTCCCTGAACCGTGAATTTGAAAAACATGGAGATGTGGTATGGGAATTCTTCAAAATGAAGGATAAAAATATGCAAGGGTGGTATTATAAAGGAGTGGCAGATGCTTTGAGTGATATGTCGTCTTATCCGGAGTACCAGGAGTTTATTCATCTTTGTGAAAAGATGTTTGGTTAGTATTCGTGTACTGGCCAGCTGATATAGAGACAGGTGGTTTTGTCTAAATATCAGTTGGTCAGCACAATAGTAGGGTTTCATGATAGGTAATTGCTACAGTTTTCGCAACTGTTTATACAATTTATACAAAAAAATGGTATAAATGAGAAGAAAAAAGTAGTTGAAAAAAATTTTTATATATGATAAAATTTTTACAATTTAAGAAGGAGGACGCTCCAACTATAAGTAGTGTCTTTTTTTTTGAGCAAATATAGGAAAATAGTGTCGAAATATACAAAAAAACACGTGTTTCACAGATATTATTGTCCAAAAGAACCAAAAAATTAAAAAGAACTATACCGTTGCAGGTGGAATGGAGGAAAAAATGAAAGCTTTTTTGATACTTGAGGATGGAACCGTCTTTACAGGTACCAGTATTGGTGCAGAAAAAGAAGTAGTGAGTGAAGTGGTTTTCAATACCTCAATGACAGGTTATTTAGAAGTATTAACAGATCCTTCTTATGCAGGACAGGCCGTTGTAATGACCTATCCGCTTATCGGTAATTACGGCATTTGCCATGAGGATATGGAATCCTTAAAGCCATGGCCGGATGCATATATTGTTCGTGAACTTTCTAGAATGCCAAGTAACTTCCGCAGCGAAGATACCATTCAGCATTTTCTTAAAGAACATGATATCCCAGGAATTGCAAATATTGACACAAGAGCATTGACAAAGATTCTTCGTGAGAAGGGTACCATGAATGGTATGATTACTACAAACGAGAATTATAATGTAGAAGAAGCAATTGCAAAAATGAAGCAGTACGCAACTGGAAATGTTGTAGACAAGGTAACATGCAGTGAAAAGAAAGTGTTGCCGGGAGATGGCAAGAAAGTAGCATTGCTTGATTTTGGTGCAAAGAATAACATTGCAAAGTCCTTGAACGAAAGAGGATGTGAAGTAACTATTTACCCGGCAAGAACTTCAGCTGAGGAAATTTTAGCATCCAATCCAGACGGAATCATGTTATCAAATGGCCCTGGAGATCCAAAGGATTGTGGAACAATCATTGATGAGATTAAGAAATTGTACGATTCAGAAGTTCCAATTTTTGCCATCTGTTTAGGCCATCAGTTAATGGCACTGGCAACCGGTGGTGACACTCATAAAATGAAGTACGGACACCGTGGTGGTAACCATCCGGTTAAAGATTTAGAGACCAATCGTGTCTATATTTCTTCCCAGAATCATGGCTATGTAGTAGACGTAGACAAGATGCCGGAAGGAGTAGCAGAGGTAAGCTTTGTAAATGTAAATGACGGAACAGTAGAGGGATTGAAATACATCGGCAAGAATATCTTTACCGTACAGTTCCACCCGGAAGCGTGTCCTGGACCACAGGATTCCGCGTACCTGTTTGACCGCTTTATTAAAATGATGGAGGTAACAAAATAATGCCTAAGAATCCTAATATTAAAAAAGTTTTAGTAATTGGTTCCGGTCCAATCGTAATTGGACAGGCAGCAGAATTTGATTATGCCGGTACACAGGCATGCCGTTCCTTAAAAGAGGAAGGTATCGAAGTAATACTCGTGAACTCCAACCCTGCTACCATTATGACCGATAAGGACATTGCAGATAAGGTTTACATTGAGCCATTAACTACAAAGGTTGTAGAGCAGTTAATTATTAAAGAGAAGCCGGACAGTGTACTTCCAACATTAGGTGGACAGGCTGCGCTTAACCTTGCTATGGAGT
Organism: Lachnospiraceae bacterium; assembly: GCA_045122835.1. Lineage (GTDB taxonomy): Bacteria > Bacillota > Clostridia > Lachnospirales > Lachnospiraceae > JBGVMW01. Next base: position 21,572 of record JBGVIB010000096.1, on the reverse strand, counting down.
TAGATGAAAGTGGTTTCTTAGAAGCACATAATGTAAAATTAATCGGTACTACACCAGAGACCATTAAGAAAGCAGAAGACCGTGAAATGTTCAAGGCTACCATGGAAAAGATTGGTGAGCCATGTGCGGCTTCTGAAATCGTTCATACAGTAGAAGAAGGTATTGCATTTACCAATACCATCGGTTATCCGGTTGTGCTTCGTCCTGCTTACACATTGGGCGGTAGCGGCGGTGGTATCGCTCACAATGAAGATGAATTAGTAAGTATCTTAGAGAATGGTCTTCGTTTAAGCCGTGTAGGACAGGTTCTTGTTGAAAGATGTATTGCAGGCTGGAAGGAAGTGGAATATGAAGTAATGCGTGACAGCAATGGTAACTGCATTACTGTATGTAACATGGAGAACTTAGACCCTGTTGGTGTTCATACAGGTGACAGTATCGTAGTAGCACCTTCCCAGACATTAGGCGACAAGGAATACCAGATGCTCCGTTCGTCTGCACTGAACATTATCAGTGAGTTGAATATTACTGGTGGATGTAACGTACAGTACGCATTGAAGCCGGATTCCTTTGAATACTGTGTAATCGAAGTAAATCCTCGTGTAAGCCGTTCTTCAGCGTTGGCTTCCAAGGCAACTGGTTATCCAATTGCTAAGGTTTCCGCAAAGATTGCATTAGGATACACATTAGATGAAATTAAGAACTCTGTTACCGGTAAGACATATGCAAGCTTTGAGCCTATGTTAGATTACTGCGTAGTTAAGATTCCAAGACTTCCATTTGATAAATTTATCAGTGCAAAGAGAACGCTTACTACACAGATGAAAGCAACAGGCGAAGTTATGAGTATTTGCACCAACTTTGAAGGTGCGCTTATGAAAGCACTTCGTTCCTTAGAGCAGCATGTGGACAGTTTATTGTCTTATGATTTCAGAGATTTGGACGATGAAGAATTAGAGAAGGCATTACACCGTGTGGATGACAGACGAATCTTTGTAATTGCAGAAGCATTAAGACGTGGTGTTTCTTACGAAAAGATCAATGATATTACAAAGATTGACCCATGGTTTATTGATAAATTAGCAATTATCGTTGAGATGGAGAAGGCGTTAAAGAAAGGCCCTCTGACAGAAAGCTTGTTAAAAGAAGCAAAACGTATCGAGTTCCCGGATACTGTTATTGCAAAATTAACAGGAAGAACAGCAGAAGATGTATGCAGCCTGCGTAAGGAATATGGCATTGTTGCAGGTTACAAGATGGTTGATACCTGTGCAGCTGAGTTTGAAGCTGTTACACCATATTACTACTCATGCTTTGGTAGTGAGAACGAAGTAGAAGAAACTTCTGGCAAGAAGAAAGTATTAGTATTAGGCTCTGGTCCAATCCGTATTGGACAGGGTATCGAGTTCGACTACTGTTCTGTACATTCTACATGGGCATTCCGTGAGGAAGGCTGGGAGACAATTATTGTAAACAATAACCCGGAGACAGTAAGTACAGACTTTGATATTGCAGATAAATTATACTTTGAGCCTTTAACAGAGGAAGATGTAGCAAGTATTGTAGACATTGAGAAACCAGATGGTGCAGTAGTACAGTTCGGTGGCCAGACAGCTATCAAGCTGACAGAAGCCCTTATGAAGATGGGGGTTCCGATTTTAGGAACATCAGCTGAGAACGTAGATGCAGCAGAAGATAGAGAAATTTTCGATGAAATCTTAGAGAAATGCTGTATTCCAAGACCTCAGGGAAGAACCGTATTTACTGCTGAGGAAGCAAAGGTAGCAGCTGCTGAATTAGGTTATCCTGTATTAGTTCGTCCTTCTTATGTATTAGGTGGACAGGGTATGCAGATTGCCGTTTCTGATAGTGATGTGGATGAATACATTGGAATTATCAACCGTATTGCTCAGGAACATCCAATCTTAGTAGATAAGTACTTAATGGGTAAAGAAATCGAAGTAGATGCGGTATGTGACGGTGAAGATATCTTGATTCCAGGTATCATGGAGCATATCGAGAGAGCAGGTGTTCACTCTGGTGATAGTATTTCTGTATATCCGGCACAGAGCATCAGTGAGAAGACAAAGAAAGTAATTGTAGACTATACAAAGAAGTTAGCAAATGCACTTCATGTAGTAGGTCTTATCAATATCCAGTTTATCGTATGCGGAGAAGAAGTGTATGTAATCGAGGTAAATCCTCGTTCTAGTCGTACAGTACCATATATCAGTAAGGTAACCGGTATTCCGATTGTAAAACTGGCAACAAAAGTAATCATTGGCAATAAGATCAAGGATTTAGGTTATGAACCGGGACTTCAGAAGGAAGCAGATTACATTGCAATCAAGATGCCTGTATTCTCCTTCGAGAAGTTACGTGGTGCAGATATCAGCCTTGGACCTGAAATGAAGTCTACCGGTGAAGTATTAGGTATTGCAAGCACCTTTGAAGAAGCATTATACAAAGCATTCTTAGGAGCTGGATACAACCTTCCAAAGCATAAGCAGATGATTATCACTGTAAAAGACGCGGACAAGTTAGAAGTAGTAGACATTGCGAGAAGATTCAAAGCATTAGGCTACAAGATTTTTGCAACCAGAAGCACAGCGCGCGTATTAAATGAAAACGGTGTGGAAGCTTCCCGTGTAAACAAGATTGAGCAGGAATCACCGAACCTTATGGATTTAATTTTAGGACATAAGATTGATTTGGTTATTGATACACCAACCAACGGAAGCGAAAAGAGCCGTGATGGTTTCTTGATTCGCCGTAACGCAATTGAAACAGGTGTAAACGTATTAACCAGCTTAGATACAGCTGAGGCATTAATCACCAGTTTAGAGACTGCAAGTGCACAGCATTTGACATTAATTGATATTGCAACAGTTAAGAGCCGTGGCTAAGGATAGACTTTAAGCGGCGGTGATGATAAGGCGGGTATATTTGCCCGCCTTATGTCCATTATATAAATAATTGAATGTACTAGTCAGATGATTGCGAAAGCAATTCACGGACGGATAATATTTTTACAAATGTCTGAATAATGTAAAAACACAGAAAGGTGTAGGATTTTATGAAAAATATAATGATTGCCCAGTCTGGTGGTCCGACAGCGGCTATCAACTCTACTGTAGCAGGTATTATCAGTGGAGCATTGGCAAGTGGCTCTGTAGAGCATATATACGGTTCCATGAATGGTATCCTTGGTGTAATAGAAAAGAGATACGTGGACTTAAGTGACCAGATGCATGACACAGTTGCTCTTGATATGTTAAGCAAAACACCGGCAGCAGCATTAGGTTCCTGTCGTTATAAATTAAAAACACCGGAAGAAAATCCAGATGAGTACTGGAAGATGATTGAAAATCTCCGTGAATTAAATGTAGGATATTTCTTTTACATTGGCGGAAATGATTCCATGGACACAGTAGATAAGCTGTCAAGATTCTGTGTGATGAATGATGTGGAAGATATCAAGATTATCGGTGCGCCAAAAACCATTGACAATGATTTGCCGGAAATTGACCATTGCCCGGGATTCGGTTCAGCTGCAAAGTATATTGCAACTACATTTGCGGAACTTGTTCGTGACTGTAATGTGTACGATATGCCTGCAGTTACCATTGTAGAATGTATGGGTAGAAATGCAGGGTGGCTGACGGCAGCTTCTGCATTATCCAGATTAAACGGTGACAGAGGTCCAAGTCTTATTTATCTTTGTGAGAAAGCTTTTTCTGTAGACCGTTTTATTGAAGATGTAAAAGAGCAGTTGGCAATTCATCCGGCCGTTGTGGTTGCAGTCAGTGAAGGCTTAAAGGATGAAAATGGCGTTTACATTTCGGAATCCCAGCAGTCAGGTGCTGTGGATGTGTTTGGTCACAGCTACATTGCAGGAGCGGGAAGATTTTTAGAGGATCAGGTTCGTGCAAAGATAGGTTGTAAAGTACGTTCCATTGAATTAAACCTTATGCAGCGTTGTGCGTCCCACATTGCCAGTCGTGTAGATTTAGAGGAATCAAAAATGCTAGGACTTCATGCATTCCAGTGTGCAATGGAGGGCATGACAGGGGTTATGGCCTCCATTGTTCGTGAAAGTAATGATCCGTATCGTGTATGCTACCGTCGCGTTCGTGTTCGTGATGTGGCAAACAACGAAAAAACAGTTCCATTAGACTGGATTACACCAGATGGACATGATGTTACACAGGAAATGATGGATTACTTAAAACCATTAATTCAGGGTGAGATTATGCCGACTTATGAAAATGGTGTACCTAAATATCTGGTATTGTAGAGATATCACGAGAAAATTGTGCAAATCTGGGAAAATTTGTACAATGGTTTGATTGATTGTAATACTGCTAAGGTATGTTTGAAAATTATTATCTATAAAGAAAGGATTGCTTACAGAGGTTATGTTTGTGAAGAGCAATCAGAGAAATAATTTTTGGATATATCAAGAAGGCAGGGGAATGGAGAGTACAATGAAAAAGTTAATTATACAGATTTCCAATACAATGGAAAAAGCGTTTGAAGAAGCCGGCTATGATGCTAAATATGGCAAGGTAACACTTTCGAACCGTCCGGACTTGTGTGAATTCCAGTGTAATGGTTCCATGGCAGCTGCAAAAGCATATAAGAAAGCTCCAATACAGATTGCAAATGAAGTGTTAGAAAAGGTAGATGCTTCTGATTTTGAGCAGATTGAAGCAGTTATGCCTGGATTTATTAATATCAAGTTAAAGACAAGCTTTTTAGCACAGTATATGAATGAAATGATGCAGGAAGAAGCGTTTGGCTGTGAAAAGCCGGAGAAAAAGCAGACGATTATGGTTGACTACGGCGGACCGAATATTGCAAAACCTCTCCATGTAGGTCATTTGCGTTCAGCAATCATTGGTGAAAGTATTAAGCGTATGGGACGCTTTATGGGTCATGAAGTCATCGGTGATGCTCATTTAGGCGACTGGGGACTTCAGATGGGACTCATCATTACAGAAATGAAGAAGCGCCAGCCTGAACTTGTATATTTTGATGAGACTTATACAGGCGAATACCCATCAGAGCCACCATTTACCATGTCAGACTTAGAGGAAATTTACCCGACAGCCAGTGGTAAGTCAAAGGAAGACCCAGAATATAAGGCAGAAGCCTTACAGGCAACTGTATTGTTACAGCAGGGCAACCGTGGCTATCAGGCATTATGGAACCATATTTTAAATGTTTCTATTGCAGATTTAAAAGCAAGCTACGAGCGTTTAGATGTAACATTTGACTTATGGAAAAAGGAATCAGATGTACAGAAGTATGTGCCGGATATGGTAGCGGATATGAAAGCAAAGGGACATGCTTATGTCAGCGAAGGCGCTGTGGTTGTAGATGTGCAGGAAGAAAGCGATGCAAAGGAATTACCGCCATGTATCATTTTAAAATCAGACGGAGCATCTTTATACAGTACTACTGACCTGGCAACGATTTTAGAGCGTGTACAGATGTATCATCCGGACAGAATTATTTATGTAGCAGATAAAAGACAGGATTTACACTTTAAACAGGTATTCCGCTGCGCAAAGAAAACAGGCTTAGCACCAGCGGACATGAAGCTTGATTTCTTAGGTTTTGGTACTATGAATGGCAAGGATGGCAAGCCATTTAAGACAAGACAGGGCGGCGTTATGCGCTTAGAGCATCTCATTGGCAGTATCAACGAGGAAATGTTCAAGAAGATTACAGAAAACCATACAGTAGACCCTGAGGAAGCAAAGAAGACAGCAGAAATCGTAGGCTTATCTGCAATTAAATACGGTGATTTATCCAATCAGGCATCTAAGGATTACATCTTTGATATTGATAAATTTACTTCCTTTGAAGGAAATACCGGTCCATATATTTTGTACACCATTGTTCGTATTAAATCGATTCTTAAGAAACATGCAGAGCAGGGTGGTGCCTTAGAAGGCTTACAGGTAATGGATGTTGACAATGTCTCTGCCAAAGCTTTAATGCTTGTATTAGCACAGTTTAACGGTGTAATAGAAAATGCATTTGAGGAGACAGCACCTCATAAGGTATGTGCTTATATTTACGAGCTTGCTAACAGCTTTAACCGATTCTATCATGAGACAAAGATTTTAGGCGAAGAAGATGCAGATAAGAAGAATGCATATTTAGCATTATTATGCCTCACAAAGGATGTATTAAATACCTGTATTGATGTATTAGGTTTTGATGCACCAGAGCGTATGTAACTATGTGGAAAGCATTAATTATTTCCGGCGGCAGTGTGGATAACACACTGGCGTCGGATTTTCTCTCAAAGGAGAGTGTGTACAAAGAACGAATAGCTGTGGATGGGGGCTTGAAAATTTTCAAGCAATGTGGGAAAATACCCACATTCATGGTGGGAGACTTTGACACCATAGAGAAAACAATTTTGCAGGAATTTATGCAAAAAGATGTTCCAATGCATCGTGATATAGCAGAAAAAGACTGGACAGACACCCAGGCGGCTATAGAGTCAGCTATTCATAAGGGATGCAGCGAAATTCATGTTCTTGGTGCAACTGGCGGAAGAATGGACCATGCACTGGCTAATTTGTATTGCTTGCGAATTGGGGAACGCCACGGTGTGCGGATTCGGTTATATGACAGGCAAAATTGCATTTATCTTTCCAGAGAACATGAAATTATTCGGAAGACAGAACAGTATGGCAGATACATTTCTCTGTTACCACTGACAGAACAGGTAACAGGCATTACCTTAAAAGGCCTTCGCTATCCACTTAAAGACTACACAATGACCAACGATTGCAGTTTAGGTGTCAGCAATGAAATCATAGAAGACACCGCAGAAATCTGGAAAAAAGAGGGCAGTCTGCTGGTGATGGAGACAAAAGATTGACATAATTAGGGGTAATTAAAAGGAGCAAAAATGTCGAAATAAATAATATACATTACAGGGGGGATTATATGCAAAAAGAAAATTTAGATTTAACAAAAGAAAAATATGCAAATCAAAGCCGGAATGAAACTATGCTGAAAGGAATGCATATATTGAACGGTGTGCTTGTGATTGCCTATCTCATCGAAGTGATTAAAGGTGCAAGAACGCCATTTTCCTATTTGATAGTGGCGTGTATGTGTCTGATACCTAATATTGTGGCACGGCTTATTTATTTTAAGAAAAAAGATTCTTTTATCATACGACATATCTTGGGATATGGTTTTTTACTGCTTTATGCATATGTTATGTTTACGACCTCTACAGAACTAGCGTTCTGTTATGTCATTGTAACACTTATTGTTTTACTGGTTTACGTGGATATAAAATTTCTATTTTCCGTAGCATTAGGTGCAATTTTTGTGAATGCTGCCAGAATTATTTATTTTGGGGTGAGTGGCAGACTACAGCCACAAAATATCACTAATGCAGAAATTATATTTGCGTGTCTGATTTTAACCAGTATATTTGCGGTTATGACGGCTAGAAAAATTGGTCTGATTAATAATGCAAATATTGCAAAAGCACAGGAAGAAAAAGGACAGTCCGAGAGGCTTTTAAAAAATACGTTAGAGGTGGCGGCTTCTGTTACTGAAAATATTGGAAATGTTGTGGTGGAAACAGAAAAACTAAAGGATGCCATTGAACAGACACGTATTGCAATGGATGATTTAAGTGCTGGTGCTAACGAAGTGGCTGAGGCAATGGAAGAACAGATGAGTAGCACGCAGACAATTAATCAGCATATTGATGATGTGGTAACTTCTGTAGAAAATATTATTGCGGAAGGAAACGAAGCGCAGGACAGTTTAAAAGACGGAAATGCAGTAATGGTAGAGCTGTTGAATTTAGTTAAAAAATCAGAAGAATCGGGAAAAATAGTGACGCAAAAGGTTGTAGGTTTAAAAGAATATGCAGACCGTATGCAGGAAATTATGGTGCTCATCAGCAATGTGGCAGAGCAGACAGGCTTGCTTGCATTGAATGCTTCCATAGAAGCGGCGAGAGCAGGGGAAGCAGGGAAAGGGTTTGGTGTAGTTGCTGGTGAAATATCAAGTCTATCTGCGCAGACAAATGAGGCAACCGATGATATTAATGGTTTGATTCAAGATATTGTTAAATCAATAGATGAGGCCGCTGCGGCAATGACACAGTTGATAGAAAACAGTCAGAAGCAAAACAACTATGTAGGTGTTACCGCGGATATGTTTGGGACAATTCACAATAAGACACAGGGAATTATCGGTCATGCAAGTCAGTTGAAACAGGCAGTAGATATTGTAGCGGAAGAAAATCAGCAGATTGAACAAAAAATCGGACATGTGTCCTCGGTTACGCAGGAAGTAACTGCACGTTCGGAACAAACATTAGAAAACTGCAGCAAAAATCGGGATAGTGTAGAAGAGGTTGTCGCAATTATGGATAATCTGAACACAGAAGCAAAGAAATTGAAAAATGAGGTTTCTTAGTTGTCCTGGCTTAGGTGTCAGCAATGAAATCATAGCAGACACTGCTGAAAACTAGAAAAGAGGGTAGTTTGCTGGTAATGGAGATGAAAGATTGACATTTAGGTAGAGTTCTCCTACGTTTAGGTTGAGTTTATTGCAAAATTTGTCAATTGATGTATAATAAAATCAAGAAATGTTCGAAGGGGAACAAAAACAGGAGTATGAATTAGGGGTTCGTACTTAAAATGTTTGTCAGGAAGGGAAAAGACAAACAGTTGATGAGGGAAATTAATAAGGGTTATGAAAGTAGAGGTGCGATGAGCCTCTACTTTTTTGCTTTCTGTATTATTTATGCAAATCGTAATATGAGTGCAGAAGAATGTAAAAGAGAATGGAGTAGTTATGTATGGAAAATTCGTATCGTTTTTTTGAAAATAAAGAATGTAAATATTTCCCCTGCCACAAGGGATTAGAGGATTTCAATTGTTTATTTTGTTATTGCCCGTTATACCATAAGGAAAATTGTCCGGGTAATCCGGAATATTTAGATAGAGATGGGATAAAACTGAAAGTGTGTACGAATTGCTCGTTTCCCCATCGACCGGAGAACTATGATAAGGTGATGCAAATTTTGATGAATAAGGAATAAAACGTTAAATAAATGGATTTATCTGTTCATATACTTGCTTTTTTCAGGTTTGTCTGGTATCATGGTAAAGTTAAGAAATATGGCAGGAAGCTTTTCTGCTGTAAATAAAGTAAATATGAGTAGGACAAATGATCGCGGCTGCAAGTGTCGAAAGACCGCAGGTGAGGAAAGTCCGGGCTTCACAGGGCAGGATGCCGGATAACGTCCGGTAGAGGCGACTCTAAGGATAGTGCAACAGAAATATACCGCCGCTTGTGCGGTAAGGGTGGAAGGGCAGTGTAAGAGACTACCGCCTGTCTGGTAACAGAGAGGGCACATGTAAACCCCATCCGAAGCAAGACCAAACAGAAGCATACGGCGGCCCGTCGGCTTCAGGTAGGTTGCTTGAGACTGCTGGCAACAGCAGTCCTAGATAGATGATCATTCACGACATAACCCGGCTTATCGTCCTGCTCATATTTTTACACAGCTATCGAATTTGAAGAAAATATAAAATATTTGATTGAAAGTAAAGTCATATCAGAGGAAAATATACTTCTGGTGTGGCTTTTTTTATTTGGAGATTCTTGCAAATTTTGGTTTGTGTAATTGTTGTATCATATTCGTTACCCGTCCGTGAATTGGCAGAAGGGGCTCCCAGGGGCAACTCAGACTTACACTGCAGGAGAGCCGCTTACTGGCTTGGCATATTCCACGCAGACCGAAGCCAACGTTCCGGTGAACTAACTCCCAAGTACGACTAAGACATTCGGGGTATGGCCCTCATGCCTAAGTCTCCCTAGGGAGTGGATTTCACCTCCACTAAAAGCGGCTCGTAATTGTCTGCTTAGGAATATGCCATGCCAGCAAGCGGCTCTCCTACAGCACAAGTCTGAGTTGCCCCTGGGAGCCCCTTCCGCCAATTCACTACCTTATCGAAACCGGTAGAATATATTCTCATATAGCCAGTAAAATGCCACATGCTTATTAGTATTCTCAGCGATTTAGTCACTGTTTTTTCTACGAAAGGCATCATTATAGTGGTTAAATGCCAAATATGTGCTTGACCAAATTAGCGATTATCCCTGTGCAATTTAACACATCACAGCCCATAATGCCTGATTTGTAATACGCTAGAGATAAGCGACGTCCCAACTTGCGCCTATGATACACAGCCGGTGGCAGGTGCAGAAGGTTCCTAAGCAGACAATTCACGAGCCGCTTTTAGTGGAGGTGAAATCCACTCCCTAGAGCGTGTCCCAAAATTGCTTTCTGCAAGATGTGCGTTCCACTTTGTGGGGAATTTGATATAAATTTAGTATGCGTAGTGGGCTACGTGTGCTAAATTTATATCAAATTCTACCGCAAAGTGGGGCGTGCAGATTGCAGGAATGAATTTTGGGACACGCTCTGGGGAGACTTAGGCATGAGGGCCACACCCCGAATGTCTTAGTCGGACGAGGCTAATTTATTAGCCTTTAGGAGATTAGTTCACCGGAACGTTGGCTCGGTCTGCGTGGAACCTTCTGCACCTGCCATCGGCGTACGGGTAGAGACTATGACTAGACCCACAAACCAGAAGTTGTATGTCACGAATAGTCTGTGCGGCTCATAGTACTGTTATGGTAAGCTGTGTCAAAAGTAACATCCTCCCCAAACCATTCCGGTGGAACAAATGTATTTGCTTCCTCAAGGGATGGGAACTCTACTTCTGCAAGCAGCAAATCATTCATAGGTTTATAGAACTGGTCCAACTCAATGGTGAGATGATCGTTTAGCGGAATCAGATATCTCTTTTTAGAAATTACATTTCCATCTGCTTTAGTTAAGAGATGTTCATAAGCTTCCTTATTCAATGGCAAGTTGTATTCTTCCCTTGCTAACAGTCCATCCCCTTTGTAAGTCAGAATATATTCCTCATCCTGACGGCGGACACGAACTACCGGATTGGTACAAAGGTAAGCCTGCTCGATGATGTGAAAAGGATATTCGTTAATATTATCTGGCAGCTTGTTAATTAAATATTTGCGTTCGATTTCCATGTTGCTCTCCATTCTGCCTGCTTGGCATCTGTGAATACGTATGATTTTTCGCAATTTAATGCTTAAATATAATGGATTCCTTTATTTTTGCAACTGTTTCTGCATCAGTAAGCTGTTCAATCAATGACAGTGCAAATGGAATGGCTGTGCCAAGTCCACGGCTTGTAGTTACAGTACCGTCATGCTCCACTTCATTTTCGGAAGTAGCAGCACCAGCCAGGCGGTCTTCAAAGCCCGGATAAGAACAGGCACGTTTTCCATTTAAAATGCCAAGGTCTCCTAGAATGCTTGGTGCAGCACAGATAGCAGCTACGCGTTTTCCTTGATTGAAATATTCTGTAACGGTATCAGTTACCAGCTTGCAATTTCCTAAATTCAAAGTGCCAGGCATTCCTCCAGGCAGCACTACCATATCTGCATCAGAAAGAGATGCATCTTTAATAAGAGTATCTGCTGATATGGAAATATTATGTGCACCTGTTACTGTCAAAGAATCAGAAATGCTGACTGTCTCCACGTTGATATCTGCACGACGCAGTAAATCAACCACAGTAAGTCCTTCAATTTCTTCAAAACCATTTGCTAAAAATACAATTACTTTGCTCATTTTGTCCTCCAAATCATTTAGTAGCCTAAAGCTTCGCCAATTAAAAATACTTTGATACGTCCTTTTACACGGCTGTTTCGTGTGATAACAGTTTGACAGCACATACTTTGACTGCCTACGCAGTTGCCACAACGCCCAGTAGCAGCACAAGGTGTAGTTAAGTCCAGACGAATACCATTTGGCGGAGCCGCAATATTATGTACTCTGGCAATGCCGGATTCTACATCTGGAACCAGTTTATTTATGCCAGCAACAATAATTACCGTTTCCGGACCAAAAGTCAGACAGGATACACGATTGCCGGTTCCATCGATATTGACTAGCTCCCCATCATAGGTAATGGCATTAGAACTCATCAGGTAGTAATCTGCTAACATCGTCTTAGCGTGGAATTCACGGGATTCCTGTGGGGAAGCAGCTTTACGTCGGTCGATTAACTGAAAATTACCATTTTCCAAAGCAGTTAAAAGTCCTAATTCTTTTACCGTTTCCGAACCACCAAATCCCACAGTTGCGTTTTCTGGTATCATGGAAATAATCTGTTCAAATGCTTCCATTTTTGTGTGACAGTAGTAGCCATCCATATTGCGCTTATTTAGATTGGCAATGACAGAATCGGCTAATTTCTCATAATGCATTTCAATAGGTGTCATGTGGATACCTCCTTTATTAAATATGTTATATCAGATAATTGCAAAGATGCTGTCCTCTTACGAATCGTCATTAACAATTTTGATGATTCACAACTTCGTGGACAATTTACAATTACTTATATATTGATAAGTCAACCCTACCATAAAAAACATTGTTTTTCAAGGCAAACAATTGTCTTGCGTTCACTATAAAAATGGTATAGAATGATAATTACGGCTATTTATACCAATGATGAAGAAAGGCAATTGTGGGATGCCAGGTATTTGTAAAATGTCAGGTAATAATAGATTGTCACCCGTCTATGGATGGATAGAATTCCACAAAGGTCTAAATAATAAATAAAAAAGTAGAAAGGAAATGGAAAATGAAAACTCTTCTGAAACGTAGTGAAGTAAAGGTGGAAGACACCTGGAAGTTAGAAGATTTATACGAAGAAGAAGCCTTATGGGAAGAAGAATACAAAGAAGTCGAAAAACTGATAGATGATTGTAAAAAGTATACAGGAAAAATCGGTGAAAGTGCAGAGTCGTTACTAGGATTCTTTAAGCTAAAAGATAAGATGAATATGCTCTTTGAGCGTGTGTATGTATATGCTAACCAGAGATTTCATCAGGATACTTCCGATGGAAAGTATCAGGCAATGTCTGCAAAAGCACAGAATCTAGGCAATATTATGGGAGCGGCATGCTCTTTTTTTGAGCCGGAACTGTTAGCAATGGATAGTGCAAAATTACAGGAAATGGTGAATGGCAATGAAGAATTAAAAAGATATAAACGAGCCGTTGACAATGTACTATGGGAGAAAGAGCATATTTTAGATGCCCGATTAGAGGAAGTGCTTGCAAAGACAGATGAGATTGCAAGCTGTCCAAGTGATGTATTTTCCGTATTCAACAATGCCGATATTAAATTTCCTTCTATAAAAGATGAGGAAGGAAAGGAAATTACCGTAACACATGGAAATTTCATCCACTTTATGGAAAGTCCGGACAGAGGTGTCCGCAAGGAGGCATTTGAAGCAGTTTATCATACCTATGGCAGCTTCAAGAACACATTAGCAGCCTTATTCCAAGGCAATGTAAAGGCAAGTGTATTTGAAGCAAAGATGCGTGGATTTTCATCTTCATTAGAAAAAGCATTATTTTTCAATCATATACCAGCAGAAGTGTATGACAAGCTCATAGATGCAGTACATGAAAACTTAGACACCATGTATCGTTACGTGGCACTTCGAAAGAAAGTGTTAGGCGTGGAAGAACTTCACATGTATGATGTCTACACACCACTTTTGCCGGCCTATGATAAGAAGTTCACTTTCGAGGAAGCAAAAGAAACAGTAAAAAAAGGATTGGCACCATTAGGAGAGCAATACATTGCGCTGTTAGAGGAAGGCTTTTCGAATCGTTGGATTGATGTTTACGAAAACGAGGGAAAGCGCAGTGGGGCATATTCCTGGGGAGCCTACGGAACCCACCCTTATGTGCTGCTAAATTATCAGGGAAATTTAGATTCCGTTTTCACTCTGGCACATGAAATGGGGCATGCATTACATTCCTATCATTCAGACGAGGCTCAGGATTATGTGTATGCAGGCTACCGCATTTTCGTAGCAGAGGTGGCATCCACCTGCAACGAGTCGCTGCTCATTCACTACATGTTAGAGCATGCAGAGAGCAAAGAAGAAAAGGCGTACCTGTTAAACCATTTCCTAGACCAGTTCAAAGGAACCTTATATCGTCAGACTATGTTTGCGGAGTTTGAGAAAATCACCCACGAAAAGGTGATGACGGGAGAGGCACTGACTGCTGATGTTCTGTGTGAAATCTATTTTGAACTGAACAAGAAGTATTTTGGTCCGGATATGGTATCGGATGAAGAAATAGCAATGGAGTGGGCAAGAATCCCACACTTCTACGAACCATTTTATGTATACCAGTACGCTACCGGTTTTTCCGCAGCCATCGCCATCAGCCGCAAGATATTAGCCGGCGACAAAGAAGTGTTAGAGGGCTATTTCAAATTCCTAAGGGGTGGCAGCTCATTAGACCCGGTAGATTTACTGAAATTGTGTGGTGTGGACATGACAACCCCTGCTCCGGTAGGCGAAGCACTGGCTCTATTCAGCGAGCTGGTTGCCGAATTAGAAGAAATTATATAGTTCCTGCAACCAGTCTGCCACCAACGGAAAATCAAGGGTAACCATTTACAGAGGGGTATCATTTTTTAGAAGGAAAATAAACATACACAGAGAGGAAAAATTTATGGAAGAACAGATTCAAGAAAATAAAATGGGTTACCTCCCCATTCCTAAGCTTCTAGTCAACATGTCACTGCCAATCATCATTTCCATGATAGTTCAGGCATTGTACAATGTAGTAGACAGTATCTTTGTCTCCAAAGTATCCGAAGATGCCTTTACAGCCGTATCCATGGCATTCCCGGTGCAGACAATGATGATTGCAGTAGCAACAGGAACGGGCGTAGGTATCAATGCCATTTTATCAAAAAGCTTAGGCGAAAAAAATCAGCATGTTGCCAATAAGACAGCAAATACCGGTATTTTGCTGGCATTGTGCAGCATGTTGGTATTTATGTTATTTGGTTTGTTTGGCACAGAGTTATTTTTCACGGTACAGACCAAGGATGAGCAGATTGTTGATTACGGAGTACAGTATCTGCGGGTAATCGCTATCTTTTCGGTGGGAATTTTTGGACAGATTACACTGGAACGACTGTTGCAGGCTACAGGAAAAAGCTTTTTTACCATGCTTACCCAGGGAACTGGTGCAATTATCAACATGATACTGGATCCAATATTTATCTTTGGCCTTGCAGGTGCACCGAAGCTCGGCGTAACAGGTGCCGCAATCGCTACTGTGTGCGGACAGATTGCTGCTTTTGTGCTTGCACTGATATTTAATCTGAAGCTAAATAAAGAAATACATCTGAATGTAAAAGAGATATTCACACCGGAGGGCTGGATTATCAAGAAAATCTATATGATAGGTATTCCTTCTATTTTAATGCAGTCCATTGGTTCCCTGATGACTTTCTGTATGAATAAGATTCTGATTGGATTTACCTCTACGGCAGTGGCTGTATTTGGTGCATATTTCAAGCTGCAAAGCTTTGTATTCATGCCGGTTATGGGCTTGAATAATGGTATGGTGCCGATTATTGCATACAATTATGGGGCAAAGAAAAAGGATCGTATTATGCAGACACTGAAAATCAGTGTGATCACAGGTGTTATCATCATGTTGATTGGATTTGCAGCATTTGAAATTTTCCCAGGAACATTGCTAGGGATGTTTAGCGCTTCAGATGCCATGCTTGCCATGGGAGAACCGGCACTGCGAATTATGGGTAGCAGTTACATTTTTGCAGGCTTCTGTATTGTGTGCAGTTCCTTTTTCCAGGCATTGGGAAACAGCATGTACAGCCTGTATGTGTCCGTGGCAAGACAGTTATTTGTGCTGATTCCTGTTGCATTCCTGTTATCACTGACAGGTGTGTTAAATCTTGTATGGCTGTCATTCCCGATTGCGGAAATTGCTTCTGTGACATTTAGTATATTTTTCTTAAGAAAAATACTGAAGAAATTAAACTTTTAAAAATACAATAATTAGTGTGTATCCGGCTTGTGCGACTTGCTTCAACCGGATATAGACAGATGAAAATGATAAACAAAGATACCAGGAGGAAAAAATTATGGCGCTATTGGGAAATATTTTATTGTTAATATTAGGTTTTGTGCTCTTAATCAAGGGTGCAGATGCATTTGTGGACGGTGCATCCGGGATTGCAGACCGTTTTCATATTCCACAGATTGTAATCGGTTTAACGATTGTGGCGTTCGGTACTAGTGCACCGGAAGCAGCTATTAGTATCACTGCTGGAATACAGGGAAGTACTGGTATTGCTATTGGTAACATTTTGGGAAGTAATATTTTAAATATCCTGTTGATTCTTGGTATTACTGCATGTATTACTACCTTAAAGGTACAGGATAATACCAGAAAAATTGAGATTCCTTTTATGATTTTTGTATCAGTGTTATTAGTAGTATTAGGATCTGTCTTAGGTCAATTAGGTGTAGTTGTTGGTATTGTTCTCTGGGTTGTATTCATTGTATTTTTTGTATACCTGTTCTGGTGTGCAAAGCAGGGAAATGGAGAAACAGAGGAAGAAGAAAACGGTAAGAAAAAAAGCATTCCAGTCTTAGTTATTATGACAGTAGTGGGACTAGTGGCAATTGTAATCGGAAGTAATTTTTCAGTAGACAGTGCAACCTTTATTGCCTCAAAGTTAGGAATGAGTGACCGTCTTATTGGATTAACCATTGTAGCATTTGGTACTTCACTTCCAGAGTTAATCACTTCTGTGACGGCCGGATTGAAAGGAAAAGCAGATATTGCAGTTGGAAATATTGTAGGAAGCAATATCTTTAATGTTTTGTTCGTGTTAGGTACCACAGCATTGATTACACCAATACCTTATGACAGTGCAAAATATCTTGTAGATGGTATTGTATGTATTGCTTCAGCTGTACTTCTCTGGGTTTGCGTGGCAAGAAAGGGAGAATTAAAGAGAAGTGGCGGTATTGTTATGGTGTTAGGATACGCAGCATACTTTGTATATCTCGTACTTTTTTCCTAGAGAATAATTTTCTTTGGAAAATGTAGCATTTTATTGGAAATAAACACATCTTTATGATATTATGAAAAGGTGGCATACATGTTGTGTGCTACCTTTTCTGTAAAATGTGGTTTAAAGTGTTAACGGGTATTGGTTTTCCAGCATTTTTACCACAGTTCAGAATGAGTAACAAATAAGATTGACAAAATAGGAGGTTATTATGCAATACGAAATTAAAGGTGATACATTACCGGTTGTTATTTGTAAATTAGAGGGCGGAGAGCAGATGATTACAGAACGTGGCTCCATGAGCTGGATGTCTCCAAATATGAAGATGGAAACAACTTCAAATGGCGGTGTTGGTAAGGCGTTAGGAAGAATGTTCTCTGGTGAAGCATTATTCCAGAATCGTTATACCGCAGAAGGTGGACCTGGTATGATTGCATTTGCATCCAGCTTCCCAGGGGCCATCCGTGCCGTTGAGATTGCGCCAGGAAAAGAGCTGATTGTGCAGAAGCGCAGTTTCCTTGCTTCTGAAAAAACTGTAGAATTATCTGTTCATTTCCAGAAGAAAATAGGAAGTGGTTTCTTTGGTGGTGAAGGCTTTGTTATGCAGCGTCTTAGCGGTCAGGGACTGGCATTTATTGAGATTGATGGCCATGCAGTAGAGTATGATTTAGCACCGGGACAGCAGATTGTAGTAGATACCGGTTATCTTGCCGCTATGGAAGCTACCTGCTCTATGGATATTAAGAGTGTACCGGGTATTAAAAATATGATGTTTGGCGGCGAAGGCATTTTTAATACTGTGATTACAGGCCCGGGACGTGTAACTCTTCAGACTATGCCAATCAGCAGCGTAGCTGGTTGTCTGGCTCCATATATAGTAACTAGTAAGTAATAAGAAAGCTACATTACATAGCACTTTTGTTCCGCTGCGCTACACAATAGCTTACCAATTATAATGCCGCAGAAGCGGTGGAATGGAGATTAACATGGATAAGAAAAAAAGAATTACAATGGGAGTAATTGCTGGTGTAATTCTGGTGTTGCTTCTAGTACTGGTTATTGTATTAAATTTTCCTAAGAAACGTGAGGATACCGTTAATCCGGGAGATTATGTAGAGATAGATACATCTAACATAAAAACACTAGATGAAAAGTCTGTTTTGTCAGAAAATCCTGTTATGCAGGCACCAGAAGCAGTGAAGGAAATGAAGCCTGTTGTGGAAGCAGTAGTTGCTGCTGTTACACAGACAAGTGAGGAAGCCTATAGCAGTAAGAATCCAGACTTTATGAATTATGTATTGGCATATTATGCTGCCATACAGAGTGAACAGGATACTGTTAAAATATCTGCAGATGATGCAGAAGCAGTGGTTCAGAGTATATTTGCAGAACAGGTTACTTTGGCAGAACAGATGGATGATACTTTTCAAAAAGAAGGAGATTTCTACATTTTGAAAAAATTTGAGCAGCCTGTGGTGACCAATGCCTATGATTATGAAAAGACAGAATCTGGTTATACCTTTTATGTGGAGGTTATGGATGCCACTAATTATCAGACAAAAGAAACATGGAAGGTAAATCTTGTTTCCGCTGAGAATACAAAATTTGCTTACTGGGTTACAGAAGCTTCTAAGCTTTCTGATGGAGAAAATGACTCTTCGCGGAAAGAAGCCTCTGATTTGGAGATTTCCTTTGCAGAGGAATTGTTAGAAGTTGTAGAAAAAAAAGACATTCAGAAGTTTGCGGACATGGTGAAATATCCGGTTCTTGTGAACGGAAAGTCTATTGCTGATAAGGATAATTTTCTTGCATTGGGCAGTGATGGAGTTTTCACCCAGGAATTGATGGATGCACTG
Source organism: Lachnospiraceae bacterium (assembly GCA_045122835.1). GTDB lineage: Bacteria > Bacillota > Clostridia > Lachnospirales > Lachnospiraceae > JBGVMW01. The sequence continues at coordinate 2,687 of JBGVIB010000096.1, read as the reverse complement.
AAGCAGACGGATGCAGATAATCTGATTTTCAGTGATGGTTGCGTAATGCTGGGCGAAGGTTCTTACAATATCTGGTATGAAAGTAAAGATACCGATATATATGTAGTAGGAATAAACAACTAAAATGTGAAAATAATGTGAACAAAGTTAGTAAATTTGCAGTCACAGCACAAGTGTAAGTTGTGAATATTATACATAGATTTTACAAAGGCTTGTGTAGGATTTGGGTAAAAGGGAAGTATTTCAGAAATAGTACTAAAGTCTCTTTCCATTTTTAAAAAATATGGTATCATGTTATAGGCTCATGTATTAACTTTAATACATGAAAGGTTCTTACCAGTAAGGCAGCTTAAAATGTTGGAATAATATTGCAATTTCGGCATAATGTGGGGAGGACAGGAAGGAGAACTTATGAAAACCAAAGAATTAGTGATTGCAGATTTGAAGAAATTATATGCAAATCCGATTGCAGAATTGGTACAGGCAGCATGGAATTATGACAGCGAGATTTACTTTATGGATGATGCAAAAAAAATCAATTTGAAAAGTATCATGGGCGTTATGGCTTTAAATCCATGTTCTGGAATGTCAGTGCGTTTAGTTACAAATGGAAAAGACGAAGTAGAAGCGAGTGAAGCATTAGAGAAGTTTTTAGTTTGTCAGTAAAATTACATAAAGTGTAAAAAAACCGGCTGTTACAGCCGGTTTTTTTATATACTAGAGCGTGTCAAATTCAGCTAATCAATATGCTTGCACGCTTTGTTTTATTTATATATTTTAGAAAGCACTCTCTAAATCTTTACGTTTTGCAATATCCTTCTGGAACAGGAACTTAAACACGGTTCTGATCAACGGCTGAGTAAAGAATAACTGTGAAAAGAATGCAAATGGGAAATTAAAGCATACAAGCTTCAACCAGTTAGCAAACAGTGTAATAACATCAAAGCCGTTATAATATGGATAATATAAGAATGCAGCAATTAAGCTCATTGCCGGACACATTAATCCAACTGTTGCACAAATAATAGCTGTTTCAAATAATACAGGATGTGTTTCCTGTGGATTAAATACCTTGGAAGCAAGTTTAAAGGAACATGGGCTTCCCATAATCATTTCTAAAGAATAAGCAAGGATAAATTCAATAATTACAACTGCCCAGATTGGCATATAGCTGCCCAACATATAAATACCACCCTGCTTGTCAATGGCATCTAATACACTGGTTGTACCATTGATAGTCATCAACGTATTTCCATTAACAACATAAAGACTGTAAAAAACATAAGCGTGAACAGTTACAACTACTGTGAGAAAGGCAAATACCATTCTCTGAAATTGATTTCTTGGCATAATATAAACTCCTTTTCTTTTTGAACGCACAAAAAGACACACGTAGTGAACGATAAATCTAATGAGGCATTGTCCCGTGATCAGATTTACGTGCCGAAGCACTACGTGTGTCGTTGGCAATCAATATTTATAACTCTGATATGACAACAAAAAAGTAAGCAATTTGTCAAGATATTCAGTAGTTGGCAAATTTAACAAAAGATATGAGAAATCAGAGGGTAAACCATTAATTTTTCAATAACGCTATTTTTTTGTGTTTGACTTTATTCAGAAAGAAGTACGCAATCGCAGCGGACACCCCTTCTGCAATGATAAAGGTACTCCATACCAGCCACATGTAGTCCATAGATTGTCTCGCTAAAAGAGAGAAAATAAAGGCTATTGGCAACACGAACAGTAACTGATGGCACAGAGAAATAATTAAGGATTCCATACCACTTTCTAATGCCTGAAAAACACCTTGCAAAGCAATGTTTATTCCAGCAAAAATAAAACTGACAGACACGATTCGCATAGCACCGATGCACAAATCCTGTGTAGTGCCGGATAATCCAAATAATGCAGAAAATGGAAATGCAAATATTTCTAATAGAAGGAACCCGGCTACCATAATGATGAGTGTATAACTAATTCCACATTTAATTGCGGTATTTACACGGGATTTGCTTTTCAAACCATAATTAAAGGACACAATAGGGGTGATGGCATCTCGCAGACCAAAGGCTGCAAATAATACAAACTGCTGCACTTTATAGTAAAGTCCATAGGCAGTTACAACGGAGGCATCAATTTTTCCAAAGATAATATTGAGACCATATGTCATAACAGACATAACAGCCTGAGCAATAATGGCAGGAAGACCTATGGAATAAATTTCAGCAATTATTTTTCCGGATGGTTTGCAATAGGTTAAGCCATCTGTCCAATAACAGTTGCATAAGCAGCACCTTCAACGCCAAATTCAGGGCAACCGTACAGACCATAAATCATAATTGGATCTAATATCATGTTCAGCATTAGTTTGTTGACAGCCATCGTTGCCATTTTGTTTATGGATTTTTTGTTTTGCATGTTTCAATTTTCTCCTTTCGAAATATTCATATCAATTTAGGCGTTTGCGAAAGTGATAACCATCCGTAAATTGTCAGAATTGTTTGTGCAAATAGCTGCTTACTACATAGTCTATATTTGACGCACTCTCGCTCCCTTCAAACGTAGCGGACACTAAGGCTGTAAAATACACAGCCTTAGTGCCGACAGCGGATTTGAAAAGTTACACACAAAAAAGGCGTAAACCCACATCTGGATTTACGCCTTTGGCTACTCGACTGTTGCAG
>JBGVIB010000095.1:0-54934 GCA_045122835.1 Lachnospiraceae bacterium | reverse complement strand
ATGGAACATCTATTGTTACTTGAAATAATAGGATGCATATTAATAAAAGAAATCCTTTTTCTATCCAGTAAATCATAGGTTTCCTCGTTTCTGTTTGTGTATTTAATGTAACTATAAGAGTACGGAATAGTTACTATTTAATATAAAAGTATCATAACATTTTTCCGGCACCAAAGCAAATGTGACAAATGTCATATCGAAACTTGATTTTGTTCACTGCCATATTACAAATGGATACGCTATAATAAATTTACAGTCAGCAGAAAGCAATATGCTGAAAAGTAATTAGAGGATTTGATGCCGCTAAGGCGGCGGAATGGAGGATATTATGGAAACAATAATAGAAATCAGTCAATTAGTAAAACGATATAAGGAATTAATCGCCTTAGATCACTTTAACTTAGAAATCAAAAAAGGCGAAGTGTTCGGTTTGTTAGGTCCAAATGGTTCCGGAAAAACAACCACAATCAATTGTCTGTTGTCCTTACTTTCCTATGATAAGGGAACAATAAAAATATTCGGACAGACCATGACACCAGGCAATTACGAAATCAAAAAGAAAATTGGGGTGGTATTTCAGGATGTTGCTCTATTCGATGAGCTTACTGTATACGAAAACATAGACTATTTTTGTGGTCTGTACATAACAGATAAGAAATTACGCAAAACATATGTAGAAGAAGCCATTGAGTTTGTAGGCTTACAGGATTTTCGAAAAATGCATCCTGGAAAGCTGTCTGGTGGTTTGCTAAGACGATTAAACATTGCATGTGGCATTGCCCACAAGCCAGAGCTTATCATTTTAGACGAGCCCACAGTAGCAGTAGACCCACAAAGCCGCAATAAAATATTAGAAGGCATTATGGAATTAAACCGCAAGGGTGCAACAGTCATCTATACTTCCCACTACATGGAGGAGGTAGAGCAGATTTGTACCAGAATTGCCATTATGGATAAAGGAAAGAATTTAGCAATTGGCACAAAAGAAGAATTAAAGGGAATGATTCGCAACACAGAAACCATTACAGTGGAAGCACCGGATATGCCGGAAGCAGTTTTAAAAGAAATTCAAAACATGAACCACATTTATGAAGTAACCTATACAGACAGCCAGTTATGCATCAAGTGCAGTGGTGGTTCTCACAATCTGGTGCGTGTATTACGTGTTTTTGAGAAAAATGAGTGTAAAGTGGGACGTGTATATTCCACACTTCCAACCTTGAATGATGTATTTCTTGAAATAACAGGAAAGGAGTTGCGTGATTAATGGCTTTTTTACATGATTTTAAATATGCATTAAAAACATTGGTGCGAAGCAAAGAGATTATGTTCTGGACGCTTTGCTTTCCAATTATATTAGGCACTATGTATCAGCTTGTTATTGGAAGCATCTATGAGAAAGTAGAACAGTTGAATCATATTCCGGTGGCGGTTGTCGGTGAAACGGAGAACCCATACTTTGAAGCAATGTTAGAAGGGGTATCTTCAGGGGAAGAAAGTATGTTGTCTGAACCGGTTACCTGTACCTTAGAAGAAGCAGAGGAGTTGTTAGATAAGGGAGAGATAGAAGGATTCTACCAGATTGGAGATGAAATCTCTCTAACTGTGAAAGAAAATGGCATGGAAGAAACAGTACTATCTGTTCTGTTGGAGTACTATATCAAAATGGAATCGGCAATCACAGATGTGGTGGAAAATCATCCGGAAAAACTTGCAGGTGTGATAGAGGCAATCAGCCAGGAGGCATATAGCTGTAAGGAAGTCAATCGTGTCAGTGGAAATATGGATAATAATGTGCAGTATTTTTATGCCGCATTTGCCATGACATGTCTCTTTTCCTGCTTTACAGGCATTTTTCGTACCATGTCAAGCTGTGCAGATTTGTCAACGGTAGGTAAACGACGTGGCGTGTCTCCGGCAAATAAGCTTCGTGTTGCATTTGCAGAATTTTTTGCATCCTTGTTCGTACATACCATTGTAAATGTGATTTTCTGGATATATCTGCAGATGGTACTTGGTGTTGAGATAGGTACAAAGGTATTGCCAATTTTACTTCTATTAATCTGCGGTTCTGCCTGTGGTATCGGACTAGGAATGTGCATTGGTGCAATCACAGGAATGAAGCTGGACACAAAAATTGGTATTGGTGTAGGGGTGTCCCTGGTATTATCTTCTCTTAGTGGACTGATGGTATCTGATATCAAAACATTAATAGATACCCATTGTCCAATCGTAAACAAATTAAATCCTGCAGCATTAATTGTAGATGGGTTTAGTGCATTAAACTTATTTGATACCTATGACAGATATTTCTTAAACGTAGGTATTCTGGCAGCTATGGCAATTTTGTTTTGCGTCATAGCAGGCTTAAAAATCAGGAGGACACAATATGCAGAACTTTAAAACTTTTTATAAAATTGTATGGCAGAAAAGAATGTCTTTTATCATTTATTTATCGGTTTTTATTGCTTTATGTGTGGTATTTACGATGATGAAACCAGATGGTGGTGAAAGTAAATTTACAAATGAACAGTATAGCATAGCTGTATTTGATTATGATAAAACAGTATCCAGCCAGGCTTTCGTTGACTATCTTTCTTCTATCCATGAAATAGTCGAGGTAGAAGACGATGTGGATGCATGCAAAGAAAAATTGTTTTCAAGAACTGTTGAATGTGTAATATACATTACAGATGGATACGAAGAATCCTTGAAAAATGGCTCGATAGATGGTGTGTTGGAATATATGTCCATACCAGAATCGGTATACGCATCTACCATAACAAGTCAGGCAGACCAGTACATTCGCCTTTTGCAGGTGCAGTTAGCAGGTGGAAATACTATTGAGGAAGCACTAAAACAGGTGGATGTTACCATGAAGAAGGGAGCGGATGTTCGTTTCATGGAAGCAGATGCGAAAGCGGAATATTCAAATGTGTATTATGCGTTTTTGTATCAGCCATATGTTATATTATGTGTTTCTATTTCTACAATCGGAATGGCACTTATGGTATTCCGTAATCGCAGGCTGGCAGACAGAATACGTTGTTCTTCCTATAAATTTACAAGGCAGAATGGAGATATTCTGTTGGCATCTATGAGTACGGAAGTGGTTCTGGCACTGATTTTCCTGATATTAGCATTCTTTGTTGGAGGAAATTACTTAATAAGCAATCGCGGAATCTTTTATATTTTAAATGTACTTGTATTTAGTGCTTTTTCCTTAAGTGTGGCGTTTTGTGTCACTATGATTGGTGTCCGCACAGAGGCAATCACCATGATTGGTACAGTCAGCGGCCTTGCTATTGCCTTTCTTGGAGGTATTTTTGTGCCAATGGAATACTTTGGAGACAGCTTAATGAGGGTTGTACGTTTGGTTCCATCTTACTGGTATGTCAATGTTCTTCGGATTATGGAACAAGGGGATTATATAGACAAATTACCGGACCTTTTCTTGTCAATAGGAATTCAGGCAGGATATGCAGCAGTCTTTGTTGCCATTGGTCTTGTGATGGGAAAAGTAAAGAGACAGTAAATGGTAAAATAGCTGGTTAAATGTTAGGAATATTTAACTGGCTATTTTCATAGTACTAAAAAGGGGATTGTTGAAAAGTCAAAATTATTGTATAATGTTTACGTAACTTTATACATATACAGGAGAGTAATCCGGAAGATAGGGGGGAATCTTATGGAAATTCTGAATACAATCTTCACTGTGTGCATAATTGTTGGCTTTGCAGTACCAATTCTTAACCTGTTCTTTGGCTTTTTTGACAGCCTGGATTTTAATATAGGAGGAGATTGCTCGGCAGATGTAGGTGTTGGTTTTCATTTTACCTCTGCAATGCTTGGTATCGCAATCTTTGGTATTCTTGGCAAATTTACACTGGGCAGAATGTTTACGGTACTTGTTGTTGTGCTTGCAGCAGCATGCGGCATTATCAGTTATTTTCTCGTGTTTAAACTGATTTATAAGCCACTTGGGAATAACAGAGATAAGATTCTGGTACCTGATATGGATTCACTGATTGGTCAGGAAGCGGAGATTATCTTAAGAATTTCTGCGGACAGCAAAGGTACCATAAAGACAATTGACAGTACCGGTGCTTCTATCACCTATCCGGCAGTAGCAACAAAGGAAGACTTAGAAAAATATGAGGGTTATTTATCACAGGGACTGAAAGTTGCTGTTGTTGATGTGGATAAGGAAACAAAAACCTGTATAGTAAAAGCAATTGATTTTTAGACAGAATATGGAGGTTAAGACGATGGATGCACTAAAAATTGCGATTCTGATTGTTGCTATCATCTTATTAGTGATTATTTGTATACTGGCAACATGGAAAAAAGTTCCAAGTGACAAGGCTGCAGTTATTGTTGGTGTTGGTAAGGCGAAGGTGGTAACCGGAGGCGGTACCATATTAATACCAATTTTAGAAAGAATGGATGTTATTACACTGGAAAATGTCATGATACCAGTGGAGATTAAGCAGACAAAGACATCTTTAGGCGTTCCAATCAATGCAGAAGGTGTTGTAGTTATTAAAGTTAAGAATGATGAAAGCAGTATATTAACTGCTGTGCAGCAGTTCCATTGCGGAAAAGAGCAGACTACAGTTGACAACATTCGTACACAGGCATCTGAAATCTGTAAAGGTAAGCTTCGTGAAATTGTGTCTGGTATGTCTGTAGAAGAAATTTATAATGGACGTGAGAAGTTTGCAAGCACAGTACAGGAAGTTGCCGGAACACAGCTTGCAGAGATGGGCTTGGAATTAACTTCATTTACTATCAATGATATTTCTGATAATGACGGATATATTGAAGCATTAGGTAAAGAACAGATTGCCAAAGTAAAAGCACAGGCAGCTATTGCGGAAGCACAGGCAGCAAAAGAGCGTGATATCCAGACAGCAGAAGCAGCAAAAGAACGTGAAATTAAGACAGCAGAAGCAAGAAAAATTGGTGAGACTGCTAAGTTAGAAGCTGATACACAGATTGCAGAGGCTAACAAGAATAAGAACTTAAAGTTGTTAGAATATCAGAAAGAGCAGGAAACAAAGAAAGCGGAATCTGATGCTGCTTATAAGATTCAGGAAAATATTGTAGCAAAACAGGTTACAGATACAGAAATGGATGCGGAAGTCTTAAAGCAGCAGAGAGCAAAGGAAGTTGCCGAGGCACAGGTACAGATCCAGATTGTTGCTGAGCAGAAGAATATCGAGCTTGCTAAGAAGAAAGCAGAGAGAAAAGAAGCAGAATTACAGGAAATGGTTGTGAAACCTGCGGAAGCGGATTTAGAGAAACAGCGCTTAGATGCAGAGGCTAGAAAATTTGAAGAGATTAAAAGAGCGGAAGCAGACGCAGAACGCAAGAAATTAGATGCCCAGGCAGAAGCTGAAAAGTTGCGCTTAGAAGGTGAGGCAAAGGCATCCATTATTGAAGCACAAGGTAAAGCGGAAGCAGATGCAATCAAAGCAAAGGGTATTGCGGAAGCGGAAGCCTTAGAGCGGAAGGCAGAAGCGTTGGCGAAGATGAACGAAGCCGGTAAGTTGCAGATGGTTATTGAGAAGCTTCCGGAAATCGTTGGTGCTGTTGCAGAACCAATGTCTAAGATTGGTGACATTACAATCATTGGTGGTGGTAATGGTGATAATGGAAGTGCTGTAGATGTAGCCCGTATGACAACCGGTTCCATGAAAGCTATTATGGATTCCATGAAAGATGTAATTGGATTTGACCTGGCAGAGGTTATGAAAGCACAGACCTTTGAAGGCCAGACTACCAAGAATATCAATGTGGATGTAAAGGGCTTAGAAGGCGTTACCATTCCGGCAGACACTGCAAAGAAAGTAATTGAAACTGCAGTAACTTTGGAGGAAGAAGAGAATTAATTTTTACTGTTTAGACAGCCTATAACATATCTACTTTCAAAGGGCTTGCTATTTATAGTAAAACCAAATACAATAGCGTATAGTGAATATTTTACATTAGGAAAGAATCAGGAGAAAATATGTACGCAATAGGAATTGATATTGGCACCTCTGCCACAAAGATAGCGGTAGTTGATGAAACATACAAGGTAATAAAAACCCACCGATTAGAAAAAGAAGAACAGTCCATGCTACCATTAATGATAGGTAAGCTGTCAGAAGAATTAGGGATTAGGAAGGAAAATTGCAAAGGATGCTTCCTGACAGGGGTAGGAGCTTCTTTTTTTCAGGAAAACAGTCTGGCGAATTATCCCGTTTGCAAAGTGGATGAGATCAAGGCCATAGGCGCCGGAGGACTTCGCCTTGCTGGTGTGAATAGTGGTCTTGTAGTCAGCATAGGTACTGGTACCGCATTTGTAAATGCAGATGATGGTCAGTATACACATTTAGGTGGAAGCTGTTTAGGAGGCGGAAGCCTGGTGGGATTAGGTAAGTTGTTGGTGAACGAGGATAACGCACATAGCATATCCCGCCTAGCAGAAGCCGGAGATTTGTGCAATGTAGATTTGTGTATGGTGGATGTGACCAAGGAAAATGTGTCTTTTCTTCCAGAAGATGCCACAGCAGCACATTTTGCCAAGGTTTCAGATAAGACGATGGCAGCAGATGTGGCCAGAAGTCTCATAAATATGATCAGTCAGAATATTGCAATTATGGCATTTTTCTGTTGTCAGAACGTGAATAAGAAAAACGTGATATTAATAGGTGGAATGACATCTCTGCCGCAGACCGGTTATGATTGTAAACGAGTTGGAGAACTGTATCAGATTGATTTCACAATACCAGAACATGCTTCTTATGCAGTGGCAATTGGAGCTTGTGTGGAGGGAACCGCTTCTTTTTAGAAATTTTGGTTGCAGAATTATCAAATACAATATTATAGAATAAGCGATTGTATTTTACAAGGACATAAAAAGTGGCTGCTTTCTATCTATAATAGAAAGCGGCCACTTTTTATATACCAGAAAATAACATCGTATTATAAATAACAGATTTTCAAGACATTATTTTTTATTTACAAAATGAAGCAATGCCTTAGAAACAGCACTTCCAACGATAAAGCACAGTGCAGCTTCTATTAACCCATTCACACCAACAAACAATAGAACAAACATAAATGGATTGGTTGCACCTAATGCCTGGACAAATCCCTGGATATATTCTGTATTATAAAAGAATATAACAATACAGCTCATAAAGAACAATGTATTGAGTAGTGGACAGCACAGGTTCGCAATATAAGTGGCAGTATCCTTCAGTCTTACTTTTTTAAGTCCCTGATAGATTAAGCCTGTCAGCCATCCCATAAGTGTGCGGGCTGCTACACAAGTAATGAAAGTACCAATCGGATTAATGCCAAGAAGAACTGCTCCGAAAGCACTCATACCAAAGCATTGGATAAAGCTGGTTACACCAAAAATAAATCCAAGCAGAGCACCAGCAGTAGGTCCTAATATAACAGCACCAACAGCCACTGGTACGACAATCAGTGTGATTTCAAGCCCTAATGTTTTAATATAGCCTAGTGGGGTAAATGCCAGAAGCAAAATCAGGGCAATCAATAATCCCATTTCTGTTAGAAAGGTAGTATTGATGTGACGTTTTTCGTTCATAGTGATCTCTCCTTTTGATAGTACATAGGATGTACATTTGTTATGTGTTGTATGCAATTATTATAACATAACTTTTTACTATATAAAACGATATGCAGTAATCATCGCACAGTTTTTATAATAACATGACATAAAAAAGGATACAATATAAATGCTATCATTTTTTAAAAAAACATGCTATAATGTTTGTGAAATACATTGCAAATGCAGAATATTAGGAGGATATATGTTAGAGAAACAATTTAAACTCAAAGAGAATCACACTGATGTCAAGACGGAAATTGTAGCTGGTGTGACAACTTTTATGACAATGGCATATGTGCTGGCGGTAAATCCATCCATTTTATCCCAGGCAGGCATGAACGCCAATGCCGTATTGTTGGCAACCTGTCTTGCAGCATTTATCGGCTCTGCATTGATGGCATTGATGGCGAATTATCCCTTTGCTTTAGCTCCGGGAATGGGACTGAATGCATATTTTGCTTATACTGTTGTAATGGGAATGGGATATTCATGGCAGATCGCATTACTGGCAGTGTTTGCAGAAGGAATAATTTTTATTTTGTTATCATTGACAAATGTCAGAGAAGCTATTTTTAATGCGATTCCTTTGACATTAAAATCAGCAGTAAGCGTAGGTATAGGGCTTTTTATCGCATTCTTAGGGCTTCAGGATGCAAAGTTAGTTGTGGCGGATAATAATACACTGGTTACATTTCAGGGATTTGAAAGTACCACATTCCAATCAGTAGGAGTGGGAGCAATTCTGGCTTTAATCGGTGTAGTGATTACAGCAATTCTCTTGGTTAAAAACGTAAAAGGTGGTATTTTAATTGGTATTCTTGTCACATGGGTGTTGGGTATTATTTGTGAAGTAACCCATATGTATGTGCCAAATAGCGAACTGGGAATGTATTCTACTATACCATCAGGTATCATAAGCTTTGACTTTTCAGCAATTGGCGAAACTTTTGGTGCTGTGTTTACAGGAGATTATGCGCATTTAAAAATAACAGATTTTATTGTAATTATTTTTGCATTCCTGTTTGTGGACATGTTTGATACCATTGGTACATTAATAGGTGTATCTTCAAAGGCTAATATGTTAGACGAGAATGGAAAATTGGAACGTGTAAAGCCAGCATTATTAGCAGATGCTGTAGCTACCTGTTTAGGTGCGGTGCTTGGAACTTCTACTACCACAACATATGTAGAAAGTGCATCTGGTGTTTCAGTAGGAGGAAGAACTGGTCTGACAGCAATGGTGACAGGATTACTTTTCTTAGTATCAGCTATTTTTTCACCAGTATTTATGGCAATTCCATCTTTCGCCGTAGCGCCGGCGTTGATTATAGTAGGTTTCTACATGATGGGTTCTGTAATGAAAATTGACTTTGATGATATGTCAGATGCGATACCTGCATTTTTATGTATTATAACAATGCCTCTTGCATATAGTATTTCAGAAGGAATTTCCATTGGCGTAATTTCCTGGACTGTAATTAATCTGATTACTGGTAAGGCAAAGGAGAAGAAGATTAGTATCTTAATGTATGTACTCACGATTCTCTTTATATTGAAATATATATTACTGTAAGCTGGTTCTGGCTCAGTTGATATTTGGACAAAAAACACTCCCGTGCCTGTTATATAAAGGCAGGGAGCGTTTTTTGCTATGTACTCTGAGAAAACACTCTGCGTGAGTAACGTTCTAATGAATGTGATACGTATTTAATTATAGGAAGGATATGCACTGGATGACAGGAATTTAGTGCAGGGAATAAAGTATGATAAGAATTTTACAATGTAAGCTTCCTGTGGGGCACAGTGAAGCAGATATGAAAAAGAAAATTGAAAAACTGCTTAAAGTTCCAGACGGAACAATAAAAAACTATACAATCATCCGCCGTTCACTAGATGCCAGAAAGAAACCGGAGCTTTATTTTAATTATGTGGTGGATGTGAAAGTAAGTGGTGAGGAGAAAATCGTAAAGCGATGCAAAAATAAGGATATTCAGATTGCAGTAAATAAAAAGTACCAGTTTCCAAAGGCTGGAGAGGCAATGCTTGCCCATTCACCGGTAATTATTGGTACAGGACCAGCTGGTTTGTTCTGCGGTTATATGCTGGCAAAGCAAGGGTATGCCCCTATTTTACTGGAACGGGGCGAAGATATAGAAAAACGTACAGCAACAGTTGATAAATTCTGGAAGACAGGGACATTGAATCCGGAATCTAATGTTCAGTTCGGTGAGGGTGGTGCAGGAACCTTTTCTGATGGTAAATTAAATACACTGGTAAAGGATAAATATCTCCGTAACCGAAAAGTGTTAGAAATCTTCGTGGAAGCGGGAGCACCGGAAGAAATTCTATATCTCAACAAGCCACATATTGGTACTGATATTTTGAAGACGGTAGTGCAGAATATCCGAAAAGCAATTATCGCAGCTGGCGGTGAAGTACGATTTCAGAGCAAAGTAACCGATTTTCTGATAGAAAATGGAGTTTGCAAGGGTGTAGTTGTAAATGGTGAAGAGAGAATACCGGCTGATGTTGTAGTGTGTGCTATTGGTCATAGCGCCAGAGATACGTTTCTTGTCCTTCGGGAACATGATGTGCCAATGGAGCCAAAGCCCTTTGCCGTAGGTGTCCGTATAGAGCATCCCCAGTCTATGATTAATCAATCCCAATATGGTGTAGAGAAACATCCTGACTTGTCAGCTGCTGATTATAAAGTAACAAAAACCTTGCCTAATGGAAGAAGCATATATTCCTTCTGTATGTGTCCGGGTGGGTATGTGGTAAATGCATCTTCTGAGCAAGGGAGACTTGCGGTAAATGGCATGAGTTATCACGACCGTGCTGGAAAAAATGCCAATTCAGCCATGATTGTAACAGTTACACCAGAGGATTTTGGTAGTAATGATGTATTAGCGGGAATGGAATTCCAGAGAAGCCTGGAAGAAAAAGCATACGAGGCAGGGAAGGGTGCAGTGCCAGTACAGACTTATGGAGATTTTTGTAAAAACATTCCAACAAAGGAATTGGGTGAAGTAACACCATCCATCTGTGGAGAATATACATTAGGAGAGGTACGCCCTGTTTTCCCGGAAAGTATACAACAATCGATAGAGGAAGGCATTCATGCATTTGGTAAAATGATTGTGGGATTTGATAGAGAAGATGCATTGTTATCCGGCGTAGAAAGCCGCACTTCATCACCTGTCAGAATTCTGCGGGACGCATGTGGGATGAGTGAAATAAAAGGTCTGTATCCATGCGGAGAAGGAGCCGGTTATGCAGGCGGTATCACGTCAGCTGCAATGGACGGCATAAAAATAGCAGAAGAAATAGTAAAAACATATCAATCCTTGGAAAATTAATTACTTACTCCCCCCAGAGTAAAATTACGATTTCACAAGCTTGTTGTATTTCTTTTCAAATATGTAGTCGGAATATGAGGTAAGAATTTTGTTCTTATCTCGTACTCTGATTGGCAATATCTCGCCATTCTTTAATAAAAATTCAGATGATGTCTCCTGTTCAATGGCATCCATATTCACCAACACACCTCTGTTACATTCCAGAAAACGCTTATCATGCTTCATTAATTCCAGAAGTCCACTAAAGGACATAGCAGTTTTTACAATTCCATTCCTTGTGTAGAAATGGATATAGTGATTGCTGGAAACAGCATAATCAATATCACGGCAAAAGATTTTTTTCTCAAAATGTCCTTCCTTCACTAATATGTACTGTCTGGTATCAGGAAGCTGAGCTGTGCACTCATAGAGCAGAGATTGAATCTCATCCTCCTGGAAAGGCTTAAGAAGATAGTGAAAAGCACGTAACCGGAATGCCGTAATGGCATATTCAGGTGAATCAGTAAGAAATACAATCTTTGAAACCTTGTCCTGCATGCGAATATGTTCTACAGTTTCAATTCCATTGATTCCTTCTAAATGAACATCCAGAAAAATAATGTCAAATTTTCTAGGGCTGTATACATCTAAAAGGTCCTCTCCTGTTCGAAAGATATCTACCTTAAGGTTGTTATGAAAAAGTTCCTGACAATGAAGGATTACGTCATGCAGCCTTTTGGTATCCTGTTTGTTACCATCTACGATTGCAATATTCATATTACCATAACCTCTTTTACTTTTGTATTTTTTCCTGTACATTATAACAGATTTATTTTCATTTGTCTAATATTTTTATTAAAACTCAAGTACTATTTTTGGTATATTTAGGTAGGAATTACCGACGTTTAGGTAGAGTTTATTGCATTTTAAGTCGTTTATCTGTATTATTGACATATCGATGAGATGTACATAATTACAAAATCAAGTGCGAGGGGCGTATTTGATATATAAAAATTCTATGTGTCAATTGGGGGACTGATGCATAGAATTTTTTTGTATATGTATGTAAAGGTTGAAAAATGAAAAACATTAAAATAGCAAATTATAATGATAATGAAATGATGCAACTATTTAGAAGGTGGTATTTGATGAAAACAGATATTGTGGCGGGAGAGGCTGTCGGAAAAGAAAAGATGAAAGAAAAATGCTGGCAGGTAGTAAGTGAGGTTCTTTTCTTCTTTTTCGTACTGGTTATTATATTTAATCTGTTGTTTTTTGTGTCCAATGTGCCAACAGAAAGTATGACACCAACCATACCTGTAGATGCTAAGATCGTGGTACAGAAGGTAATGAATGATTATGATTATGGCGATATTGCAGTATTTTATAGTGATGAATTTGAAGCATATCTGGTGAAACGCGTAATCGGTAAATCCGGTGATAAAATAAAGATTACAGAGGAAAATGGGATATATAGAAATGGTGAAAAGCTGGAGGAGCCATATCTGGCAGGGGAATATGTTTATGAAGTAGCAGAGTATCAGGTACCGGAAAACTGTTATTTTTTCTTAGGCGACAATCGGGATGAGTCGATTGATTCGAGAAAATGGGCTAATCCCTATATTTCTAAGACACAGATCTTGGGGGAGGTTGTGTGGATATTGGGTGGCAGCCATGAGATTGCGGAATAGTTATGATTGCATATAAATGAATTAGCAGTTATAATACAGATAGGGAACAAGAAAATGAAACAAGCTACAAAAGGAAGGTGGTGTAGCAATGTTGCCAGAAAATATTTTTTTACATGAAAAATGTTTCCATACGAAACAACTAACTCAATTACAATTAGAGAGTACATCGAAGGGAAACCAGCGTAAATGGTATAACCATAAAGAAGGTATATATGTTAAAGAACAATTTCGATATCAGAACAAGATGTGGAAGGATTATCTTGTAGAGGTATTATCTTATGAAATATGGCAGCAGTTCAAGCATGATAAAAATGTAAATGTGCTTAGGCAACAAAAGTGTAAAATTGTTGATTATGATTGCACAAGTATGGGTGTGTATTCATCGAATTTTTGCGAACAAAATGAATATTTTGTAAGCTTTAAAAGGTTGCTAGAATTAAATGGAAAAAGCTTTCCAGTGTCTGGAACAATATCTGAAAAATGGGATTTCACCTTAGATACCATGAATTATATAACCAGCCTTGATCTGGTGGATTACTTAATAACTATGAGTATTCTTGATTATCTGGTTGGTAATGAAGACAGGCATTTGAATAATTTTGGAGTAATAACTACGGGTAAAAACTTTAAGTTAGCACCATTATTTGATTTTGGGTTAGGACTATTTGAGCATGATAGAAAGTATGAAGGCGAACCTTTGCGAAGATGTATAGAAATGATGCAATGTCAACCATTCAGTAAAAACAATCAAGAAGTCATAGACTTCTTGGGGAAACGATATGATTTAGAAAAATATTTGCCAGGCACACTGGATTTCACTTATAGTGAAATCCCTACTCCAAAAGCTGGTTCATACATACGAAATAGATGTATGAAACTTTGTATAACAGTGAAAGGACTTGATTAAATGAGACGTTTTTCAAATATAGCCGGAACAGTTATGAGGAAAAATATTCCTTTAATAAATTTTGAGATAAGACGAGGTGAGGTTGTACAGTGTGATTTATTAAGTGATGATCTGCCTCTGGAATTCAATTGTCCTTTAAGTAAAGAGCAAGCTTTGGAATTTTTCTTAGATGACAGAGTTATACCAGAAACCAGAATAGGATTACAGGAAGAATTGAATCGTGTCGGAATACCGTACTTTGATATGGATATGATCATAAGATATAATTGCGGTTGCTCTATTCAAGATGATTATTGGATCAGATTTCCAGATAAAGAACAGGATTTTTATGAATTGCAGAGACGAGTATATAATGGCGAAATTATACGAACATAGGCATTATCTTCTAACAATACCTGCATATGTTTTGCACATTTATTCGTGGGCAGGTAAGTTATAATGATATTATTTAACACCTTAATTTGACAATTTGCTTGATAAGCTTCTATATTTAGGGAGGAATGTGTTATAAATTTACAACCAAATAAATTCAAACTTGAGCAAACGACAGTCTGGTCCTTTCCGGACAGAGGCAGTTGGGCAACTCATACAGGAAGATATCGGGGAAATTGGTCACCATATGTACCAAGAAATCTGATACTTCGTTATTCAAATCCAGGTGAATGGGTTTTGGATCAATTTATGGGTAGTGGAGCAACCTTAGTGGAGGCGAAGCTACTCGATCGTAATGCGGTAGGTGTTGACATCAATCCGCAATCTCTTTCAATTTCTGAAACAAATTTACAATTCCAATGCGAGACAAATTCAAAAATATTCGTGCGAAAAGGCAATGCAACAGATTTGCATTTTATCAAAGATGATTATATAGACTTTATTTGTACACACCCGCCATATGCTAACATTATAAAGTATAGTGAAGGAATAGAGGGAGATATCTCCTTGCTTGATGTAGAGGAGTTTTTAGGTGAAATGCAAAAGGTAGCAAAAATTCCTTTTATTGGCCCATGAATATATTTTTGTGTTCCAAAAGTAAGAGGAGTTTCTTCTATATTAATGGTGTAACATTTAGCGGCATCCAGTTTAGTGGTGGCGACTTGAGTGCAATCAGTGATACTGCTCACGAATTTTACACTTACAGATTCGATGAAGCAAACGCAGGAGCTACAGCGAAACTCTCGGATGTTAAGATTTACTGCGCCCTTCATGATCCAGCCAAAGCATGGACTTTAGCCGACAGAGGTACCGATAATCGACATGCAGGTTACAAAGCAAGCGGTGGTTGGAATCTATTTGCTGCAAGGTGGGGTAAATATATGAAGGGTAAGGAAGGTAAACCAAACTTTGCAGATTACAAAGTAGTTTCAGCTCATCAACCGGGTGTTATTTACTACTACGAGAATATGTTAAACAACATTACTGAAGAGTTCACTGGTGCTCAGACAAGAGAGACAAGCTGCACGGTAATTCCAAATGAAACCTACAATGTAAATGAGTTCTTCTCAGACAAGAGAAGTATACGATGCATTAGACATGAGTTGGGGTGGCGTTGACTTAAATCCTGGTGAAACTATGGAAGTACCACATAACTACTTCGAGGGTAAGGAAGCAAGATCCAACAACCATTGGATTGCAATAGTAGCAAAATAAATAAGTCGAGTTGCATAACAATTTCCATAACAGGGGTGCTCTTTAGGGGCGCCCCACACCAGTACAATTAAATAGTGTGCGGGGTGCCTCTTTTACTTTAGGAATAGAGGCAGGAAATGAATAAAATCTTTGAGAATTAATTGTAAAATACTGACTTTGTAGTATAATTAGCAGTAGGACAATATGCTTTTGAGGATTCTGAAACCATTACATAAAAAATGCAAATACACAAAAATGGTAATGGCTATTGAAGTGGAAGTGATTTAGCGGTAAGATATTATTACTAAAATTCGTGCTATGCACAAAAACAAGGAGTGACACTGTGGAAATTAAGAGAGATGCGTACTTTAAAGTGCAGTTTATGCCACGATTTGAAAGATGGAATACTATGGAGGTGCTGCCTGGTGACAAATTTAAACATAGATAAGTTACCCTTTAGCGATAAAATAAAATCCAAGTTGAATTTCTTAGTAAAGCTACTACTTAATTCAGAACTGGACCCACAAATGGTTATACTCTTTGGTAGCTATGCGAGATGTGAGTACAAAGCAACTAGTGACTTAGATATTTTGGTTTTAACAAAAAATCAGACACCTCAAGAACTACGTGGGGAGCTTTGTGCAGATTTTGAAGTCCATAACACGGACTTAATTTTTTACAAGTTAGAGGATTTTCAAGCATCAAACAGGCTAATTGTAAGTAAAATAAGGAAAGAGGGGATATTGTTATGGCAGAAATAAACACTTTTATGAGAAAAATGAATTCTTACTTTGGTTTAGCACAGAATGATTACTTATATGCAAAAAGTTCTGTCGATGTTGGTAGAAGTATAGGGAATTTTAATGTGGTTGCAACTTTATGTACACAGGCTGCAGAAAAATTCTTCAAGGCTGTTATAGAAATTTGCTTTGCTGAAGATGAGGACTCATTAGATTTACTACATTCGCATAATTTACGTGCTCTATACAACAAAATTACCACTAAATACAGCTTAACAGTAAGCTCCAGAGATTGTAAATGGCTGGGAGATTTTTACTTTGATGCCCGTTATCCGGGTGATAATTTTATCGTAGTAAGCGAAGACGATGTAGAAGAGTGTTTAGAGCTCACAGAGCAAATAATGAATGATGTTATACAAATTTTAACAGAAGAGAGCGAATTGCGGGATAAAATGAGAGAGCAGATTGCAGAATTAAAAGCTTTTCCAGAAAGGTCCACATCTGGCAAGTAATTGGGAAAATAACGAAAAGATTTTCCTAAAATAGATTAGAATTGTGCATTATCTAGAAAAAATTAGAATTACACGTTTTGTTTAGTTGATTTTGATAAAAAAATAATGGAAAAATATCGAATTTGAGTAAAAAAATAGGTGACATCCACTTTAAAATAATGATATAATGTTAATATATAATATTATTCGAACAATATAATAATTTTTTTGAAGGGGTGGTATATATGAATTTACATAATAATGACCAGCAGAGAGCAGTAAAAAGAAAAACAATTCTTTCTGTTGTTATGGCGGTTACTATATGTAGTGTGTTGCTTGCAGTTGTTGTTGTAGCAGATATGATACCGGCAGGTGGAACGGATAGTAATATTGTAGCTGAGATGCCATAACATAATTAAGAATTAATATTAAGATGATAAAGAAGTCGCTGAGTAATCAGTGACTTTTTTATATACTAGAAAATTACAACATTTTATTGTGCTAGAAAAAATTCTATGTTATGATAGCGTAAAGTACGATGTAAAAGAGGACTAATAATGAACAAGAAAGAATTTAGAGAGTTAGTAGAGAAGAAAATAATCATTCTGGATGGAGCAACCGGATCGAATCTCATTAAAAGAGGAATGCCTGCCGGAGTATGTCCAGAAGCATGGATTGCAGAGAATCCGGAAGTTATGATACAGCTGCAGCAGGAGTATGTTGCGGCCGGCAGTAACATTTTATATGCCCCGACATTTACGGCAAATCGGATAAAGTTACGTGAATATGGATTAGAAGATAAGCTGGAATATTTGAATACAACTTTGGTGCAGTTGTCAAAGAAGGCAGCAAATGGACAGGCATTCGTTGCCGGTGATCTGACCATGACAGGTGAGCAGTTAAAGCCGATGGGAACATTGGATTTTGAGACATTGATTACTGTTTATAAAGAACAGATACAGTGTTTAGAGCAGGCTGGCGCAGACTTGCTGGTGGTAGAGACTATGTTAAGTCTTCAGGAGTGCCGTGCAGCGTTAATTGCAGCTAAGGAAACAACGGAATTGCCGGTTATGGTTACCTTAAGCTTTAACGAGGATGGCAAAACATTATATGGTACGGAACCGGAGGCGGCTGTTGTTGTGCTTCAAAGCTTAGGAGCAGATGCAATCGGTGTCAATTGTTCGGCGGGACCGGATAGAATGATTTCTATTATTGAACGTATGAAAAAGGTAGCAAATGTTCCATTGATTGCAAAACCAAATGCGGGATTGCCGGAGCTTCAGGAGGATGGTACTACAAGCTATGATATGTCAGTGGAAGAATTTACCATGTATATGAAGGACTTGATTCATGCAGGTGCAGGCATTATTGGTGGATGCTGCGGAACAACACCGGAATTTATCAGAGAGCTTTCTGTCATGGCAGATAAGGAACCTGTTCCGGAGATTTCTGCTACATATCAGCTACGTCTGTCATCTGAGAGAAAAGCGTTGCAGGTGGAGGAAAATGGACGTTTTCTTGTTGTGGGCGAGCGGATTAATCCAACAGGAAAGAAGGCTTTGCAGGCAGAATTAAGAGAAGGAATTTATGACAGAGTCCTTGATTTTGCAGAGGAGCAGGAAGCCTGTGGTGCGGCCATTCTAGATGTCAATGTAGGTATGAGTGGTATTGATGAAAAGCAGGTTATGTTAGATGTGCTACAGGAAGTCACTATGGCAAGTAATCTGCCGTTAGCCATTGATTCTAGCTATGTAGAAGTGATTGAGGCAGCTCTTAGAAATTATCCTGGACGTGCTTTGATTAATTCTATTTCTTTGGAATCGGAGAAGTTTGAAAAGTTAATACCAATTGCAGCAAAATATGGTGCAGCATTTATCTTATTGCCATTATCTGATAAGGGATTGCCAAAGAGTTTAGAGGAGAAGAAAGAAATTATTCATACTATTCTCGCACGTGCTGAAGAATACGGAATTCATAGAAAAGATATTGTGGTAGATGGTCTTGTGGCAACGGTAGGTGCTAATCAGAATGCGGCGTTAGAAACGTTAGAAACAATACGTTATTGCAAGCATGAATTAGGGTTGGCAACCATATGTGGTCTGTCTAACATTTCCTTTGGTCTGCCGGACAGAAGTTTTATCAATACAGCATTTTTAACACTTGCTATCCAGGCAGGGCTTACCATGGCAATTGCCAATCCATCCCAGGAAATGCTTGTAAAATGTGCAGCGGCCACGGATTTGCTTATGAACAAAGAAGAATCAGACATGGCATATATTGAAACTGTGGGACGTTTCCAGAAGACAGAGTCTGCGGGAACGGTGCAGGAGAAGCCGAAACGACCAATTATTTTCGAGGATGTATTAAAGGGAAATAAAAAGACAATTGTTTCCCATGTAAAGGAAGCGTTAGAACAAAAAACAGCAACACCAAAGGAAATTCTTGATACCATGCTGATAGCGGCGATTAATGAAGTGGGAGACTTATTTGATAAGAAAATTTATTTCCTTCCACAGCTTATTTCTTCGGCAGAGGCAATGAAAACAGCAATTGAATATTTAGAACCAATGCTTATGGATGATGGTGGAAATGAGGATGCAGCGGTGATTGTGATTGCTACAGTGGAAGGGGATATTCACGACATCGGAAAGAATCTGGTTGCGCTGATGTTAAAGAATTACGGTTATAAAGTAATTGACCTTGGCAAGGATGTACCAAAAGAGACAATTGTTGAAACTGCTATAAAGGAAAAAGCTTCTATTATTGGATTGTCTGCGTTAATGACAACTACAATGCAGGAGATGCAAAATGTAGTTGAATATGCGAAAGAACAGGATTGTCATGCAAAAATCATCATTGGTGGTGCCGTGATTACAGAAGAGTATGCAAAAGAAATCCATGCAGATGGATATTCAAAAGATGCAGCTGAGGCTGTACGAGTTGTTAAGGAACTTTTAGGTGAATAAACATTGACAAAGCAGATTTATGTTGCTAGAATATAATTTAGTGCATTACATAGATAAAAATGTCGATGCAGAATAGTTTAACGTATGAAGGCGGGATTCTTTTATGAATAAAAGAGTATTATCTTTGCTGGTAGAAAATACAACAGGCGTCTTGAGCCGTGTTGCAGGTCTTTTTACCAGAAGAGGTTATAATATTGACAGCATTACAGCTGGTGTAACAGCAGATCCGCGTTTTACAAGGATTACTGTTGTTGTTCGCGGGGATGAGAACATTCTTGACCAGATTGAGAAGCAGCTTGGCAAATTAGAAGATGTAATTGCCATCAAAGAATTAAAAGATGATGCTTCTGTTTGTCGTGAACTTGCTATGATTAAAGTGGAAGTATCTGAGGAGAACAGACAGGGAGTCATTGCAATTGCAAATATCTACAGAGCAAAAATTGTGGATGTAGATAAAGATTCTATGATTATTGAGTTGTTAGGTAGTACCAATAAGATTGATGCATTTATCAGTTTGTTAAATGGATATAAGATATTAGAACTTGCAAGAACGGGTATTACCGGGCTTTCAAGAGGTAAAAAGGATGTTACCTGGATTGATTAAGTGAGTTGCTGAAATGTACATATCATTTACAGTAAACATATAATTTTATTTACATTTTTAGGAGGAATAAAAAATGGCAAAGATTTTTTATCAGGAAGATTGTAACCTTTCCTTACTTGAGGGAAAAACAATTGCTGTCATCGGCTACGGAAGCCAGGGACATGCACATGCATTAAACGCAAAGGAATCTGGATGTAACGTAATTATCGGTTTATACGAAGGTTCTAAGTCCTGGGACAAGGCTGTAAAGCAGGGATTTGAAGTATATACAGCAGCAGAAGCTGCAAAGAAGGCAGATATCATCATGATTCTTATCAATGATGAGAAGCAGGCTGCTATGTATAAGAAAGACATTGAGCCAAACTTAGAGCCAGGTAACATGTTAATGTTCGCTCATGGTTTTGCAATTCACTTTGGTCAGATCGTTCCACCTAAGGATGTAGATGTTACTATGATCGCTCCTAAGGGACCTGGTCATACAGTAAGAAGCGAATATCAGGAAGGCAAGGGTGTTCCTTGTTTAGTAGCTGTAGAGCAGGATGCTACTGGTAAGGCTTTAGATATGGCACTTGCTTATGCATTAGCTATCGGTGGTGCAAGAGCTGGTGTATTAGAGACTAACTTCAGAACAGAGACAGAGACTGACTTATTCGGTGAGCAGGCTGTATTATGTGGTGGTGTATGTGCTCTTATGCAGGCAGGTTTTGAAACATTAGTAGAAGCTGGCTATGACCCAAGAAATGCTTACTTCGAGTGTATCCATGAGATGAAATTAATCGTAGACTTAATTTACCAGAGTGGTTTCGAAGGAATGAGATATTCTATCTCTAACACAGCTGAGTATGGTGATTACATCACAGGTCCTAAGATCATCACAGAAGATACTAAGAAGGCTATGAAGAAAGTATTAGCTGATATTCAGGATGGTACATTTGCAAAAGACTTCTTATTAGATATGTCTCCAGCAGGCGGACAGGCTCACTTCAGAGCAATGAGAAAGTTACATGCTGAGCATCCATCAGAGCAGGTTGGTAAAGAAATCAGAAAGCTTTACAGCTGGAACAACGAAGACGAGAAGTTAATCAACAACTAATTGATAGACTGAATTCGTGATATTATAAAAGTCCATCATATTTCCTTAGTGGAGTATGATGGACTTCTTGTTTTAGTCCTCTTCAATTACACTGATTTCCAGATAATCAAAGGGGATCTCATCAGGAAAATTATCCTGTGAAAAACGCACTTTGCTAATGCGTTTGAATTCTTTAATGTTGGAATCTAACCAGTTTGGTACACTCAAGTCTAGCTGGTAACATGCTTCCTCTATGGCACGAAAAATTTTATGTGTGCGCGTATCCGCTCTGTCATCTTCTATCACAACATCACGTATCATGCGATTCTCTTTAAATTCCCTAACCCACAATCGAAACATAGGCTTCCTCCGTTCTTTTATTGTTCTGTCTGATTGATATTTATTTTATTATTAATAATGAGTTTATAAAAAATAAATATTTTATAGTATAGCATAAACTTGTGCAACTGCCAATCCTGTGTTACAATAATTGATTGGGGTGTGATTGCTTATAGTAATGGATGAGCAGTTACATAGTAGCAAAAACGAATGTATTATTGAAAGGAGAACCTCATTTGAATGATGAAAAAGAAATATTGGACAGCATAAAACGGTTGAATCGAAAAACGCTGGCAAGTATATGTGGGCGTTTGGAGGCAACGATTGTCCGTACCTTGAAAGAAGCAGGGGTGTATTATCAGGTTTTGTCCAGAGTAAAAACGGACAATTCCATTTATCGTAAAATGAAATGGGGCAAGTATGGAGGGGAAAAAAGAATACAGGATATCATAGGTATTCGAATTATATTGTATTTTCAAGATGATATTCGAATCTGTGAGGAGATTATGATGGATTTGTTTGGTCCTGCTGAATGGGCGAAAAGTCATAATGATGTGGATGAATTTAAACCATCAAAAAGAAATGGCGTGTTTCGGTTGCCGGGGGAATATGCAGAAGATTTAAATAAGCATTTAGATACGTATTATTTTGATAAAACATTTGAACTACAATTTCGGACTATTAACTTTGAGGGATGGCATGAAATTGAACATGATATGCGATATAAAAATCGTCATAGTGATATGTATGAGGTTTTTGGGTATCGCGAATCTTCCCGTATGCTAAATGGAATTATAGCAGCATATGAAGTTCACGATTGGACAATGGTTAAGATATTTGATGATTTGGCATATAAGCATTACGATGATAAACATTGGGAAGGAATGTTAGCCTCCAAATGTCGTCTGCGTCTGGTGGAGGATAATCGCCTTGATGAAAGACTGATTCCGTATATGAGTGAAATTGCAAGTGATATTTTAGAATGTCCGCGCTTGGAGTTAGTGAGAGCTTTGATACCGGAAGTAAGGCGTCATAATTATAGAATAGATCTTAATCTGATAGTATATGTGTATAATTGTAAAGTTTCAAGTGTAAAAGAATGCCTTGCTATAACCAGGCTTTTTCACAGTGACAGTTCCCTGCTTAAAAGCACGGAGCAGATCCAGGCAGAAATGGAGCCTTTAAAGAAACGTACTGTATATAGTGAGCAGATAGAAATTGATGAAAATAGCTGTGATTTAATGATGGTGGCAGAGACAATTTTTGAATGGAGTCGTAAAAAATTCGGTAATGTATTCAGTCATTTTTATGAAGAATACGCAACTGCCCAGGCTGTAGCGCAAGCGGCTTCCCATCATATTCTTAGAGAACGAATGGGATATCGGTTGTATTTTTCTGTGAATGAAAAAAAGGATTCTCTGCAATTTAGTTGCTATTATGCGGATATGGATAATGCAGCTTCTTTTTGGCAGGTGGATGCTAGTATGCGTAACCATGTATTAGCGTCAGAGGTGTATTATTGGTCGCCAAATTCAGATGCTGGTGAGTGTGAAAGAATGGAACCGGAATTCATGAAAATATTTTAACGGTTCATGTGAAAACAGAGAGTGTGCAGGAAAATGGATGATTGCAAAAATTCTAACATTTTTGCAAGAAAGCTTGAAATAAATTGTAGACCGTGTGTATAGTACTGATGTGTTTTCAAAGTAATTTAAACAGGTATGGGGAGTAGATATACGGTTGAGGACCGTGTCACAAAGAGGGTTAAAAAATATAGCAAGAAAGAAGAGATGATTATGAACGTAACAACAGTTAAATCATTTCCAGCATCAAGCTACATGACCATACCGATGCAGGAGAACAATGCATACTCTGGAGAAAGACAGTCAAGTACTGCAGATGAAAAGAAAACAAGTACAAAACAAAAGAAAGAAAAAGGTGGATGGAAAGACGCAATCAATGTTTCTCTATACACCAGTGAAGGCACGGCTGGACGCAGTGCCGGTACAACTTCTTATGCAAAAATCAGACATATGGTTTATAAGCAGAATATGTTGGAAAGACGAAGTGTATTACTGAATAGTGGTAAAAATTCTGTGTCAGAGAAGGCAAAAACAGAAGAAGATGCTGTTGGGGTGCATGAGACAGAGAAGAATGTAACCGTTGATGGCAAGCAGCAAAAGTTGATGAAGGAAGCTGTAAAAAAATATGTAGTTTCAGAAGCTTACATAAGACTTCCGGATGCTACAAGTCAGAGTGATGGAACAAACGGTGTAAGTGGCATTACTACTTTGTTTGGTAATTATAACGTAGATAAAACATACAGAATGAAGCTGACTACTGTTAATGTGCAGTGTTAAGCATCATGAAGGAAAAGGGCAGGCTATGGGTGACAGGTTCACCGTAGGTTGCTTTTTTTATACTAAGAAATCACAACATTTTATTGTGGAATGTTGTAATTTTCTTGAGCGCATCCCAAAATTGCTTTTTCGCAAGATGTGCGTTCCGCTTTGTGGAGAATTTGATATAGAAAAATATCTTTACTATATACTAATTTTGGTGTATTATTTTGAATAGGTTTGTGCGAAAGGACAGTAGTCATGAATATACGAGAAGCATTAAAAGATAAAAAAAGAATAGTAGTTAAAGTGGGTTCCTCTTCTTTGACGCATCAGGAAACAGGAAGATTGGATCTTAGAAAATTAGAAATTTTAATCCGTGAGCTCTGCGACCTTCATAATCAGGGGAAAGAAGTTATTTTAGTATCTTCCGGTGCTATTGCAGTGGGTCGTGTTGTGGCAGGATTAAAGGAGAAGCCTTCAGATTTGGCAGTGAAACAGGCATGTGCAGCCATTGGACAGTGTCGTCTGATGATGATTTACCAGAAGCTTTTTTCGGAATATAATCAGATTGCAGCACAGGTGCTTATGACAAAGAAAACAGTAGTTGATAATTTGAGCAGACATAATGCTCATAACACATTTCTGGAATTGTTACAGTTAGGTGTGATTCCTATTGTAAATGAAAATGATACAGTTGCTACTTACGAAATTGAATTTGGAGATAATGATTCCTTGTCTGCTATCGTGGCAGCGTTAGTTGATGCAGATTTGCTCATTCTTCTTTCTGATATTGATGGATTGTTTACAGATGATCCACGAACCAATCCGGATGCAGAATTTATAGAAGAAGTGGATGAGTTGAATGAAGAATTTATGTCTATGGGCAAAGGAACCACAGGAAGTAATGTAGGTACCGGTGGTATGGCTACTAAAATGATGGCGGCTAAGATCGCAACCTCTGCTGGTGCAGATATGGTAATTGCTAATGGAAATGATTTCCATAACATTCATAAAATCATAGAAGGTAAGAATGTTGGTACCATATTTAAGGCAAATAAAACGGAGGATGATTATTACCTGCGGTATTTGTTAGAGCAGGAGTAATTGTTCGGGCTACACATATGTTTTTCTATGTGCTGTACTGCGCAGTCTGTGTGAAAACGTAGTGGTAGCATACAGAGAGATAGATGATTAGGAAAGGAATAAGATAATGACAGAAGAACAGATTGCAAGAATTAATGAATTATATCATAAATCCAAAGCAGAAGGGCTTACAGAGGAAGAAAAGAAAGAGCAGAAGCTTCTTCGTGAGCAGTATATTGCAACAATCCGCAACAGTGTGGTAAGCCAGTTGAACAACATTTCCATTCAGAATGAGGATGGAACGGTTACTGACCTTGGAGAAAAGTTTGGAAAAAAGGCAAATGACTAAAGCAGACCGGAAAAAGTGTCTTCGCAGGGAAATGTTGTCGGTTCGTGGCAGTCTTTCAGAAGCTTATAGGATACAGGCTTCCTTAGCAATCTGGGAGAAGATTTATAAGCTGCCGGTGTATCAGGATGCAGACACAGTATATCTGTATTTATCATATCAAAGCGAAGTAGATACGCTGCAGCAGATTGACAGGATTTTGCAGGATAAAAAGAAGCTTGCTGTACCAAAAGTAACCAGCGAAAGAGAGATGACTTTTTTCTATGTTCATGGTATGATGGACGTAAGTTCCGGTTACCGGGGAATTTTAGAGCCGGTTACAACGAAAGAAGCGGATGGAACAGAAGGATTGTTGCTGGTGCCGGGAACTGCTTTTGATTGTCAGTTATATCGTATGGGATATGGCGGTGGATATTATGACACTTATATGAAAAAGCATGAAAAGCTTTGGCGTCTGGGAATAGCCTTTGACTGTCAGATGATGGAGGAAATTCCATTAGAAGATCATGATGAAAAGCTGGCTGGTATTATGACAGAAAACAGAACTATTTTAGGATAGTAATATATGAGGGTAATGAATAGTTACGCAATGCTTGTATATGGATAAAATGATTCAGGCTGTGCCGGGAAAGGAAGATAGGTTAAAATGGAATTATTAGAGATTGGAAAAGCTGCCAGACAGGCGGTTCCATATTTAAATCGATTGAATACAGAAGAAAAAAATAAAGCGCTTTTATGTGCAGCAGATGCTTTAGTTACAAATGCAGATGCAATTATTGAAGCAAATGCAATGGATATTGAGGCTGCGAAAGCGAATAATATGCCGGCAGGCTTAGTTGACCGTCTGCTTCTTACAAAAGATCGTATCGAAGCAATGGCAGTGGGACTCCGCCAGATTGTAGAGTTAGATGATCCAATCGGAGAAGTGATGGATACGTTTGAACGTCCTAACGGTTTAAAGGTAATGCAGAAACGTGTGCCATTAGGTGTAGTGGGAATTATTTACGAGTCCAGACCGAATGTTACAGCAGATGCTTTTGGACTTTGCTTTAAGACAGGTAATGTTGTGATTTTAAAGGGTGGTTCTGATGCACTACAGTCAAATATTGCCATTACAAAAGTACTTCGCGAAGCCTTAGAAAGCTGTAAAATTCCAGCAGATGCCATTCAGTTGATAACAGAAACAGACCGTGAAGTGACAAGGCAGTTTATGAAGATGAATGAGTATGTGGATGTGCTGATTCCAAGGGGTGGTGCGGGACTGATTCGTTCCGTAGTAGAAAACAGTACCATACCTGTAATTGAAACCGGTACTGGTAACTGCCATATTTTTATTGATGAATCAGCGGATATCGATATGGCTGTCGCTATTATTATGAATGCAAAGACACAGCGCATAGGTGTCT
Source organism: Lachnospiraceae bacterium (assembly GCA_045122835.1). Classification (GTDB taxonomy): domain Bacteria; phylum Bacillota; class Clostridia; order Lachnospirales; family Lachnospiraceae; genus JBGVMW01. The sequence goes on along the minus strand of JBGVIB010000095.1, from coordinate 28,353 downwards.
GCAATGCCTGCGAGTCTCTGGTTATTCATGAGAAGGTAAAAGATGCCTTATTGCCAGCTTTAGAGAAAGCGTTAAAGACAAAGGATGTTGAAATTCGTGGTGATGAGCAGGTAAGAGCCATTCTTCCATCAGCAATTGCAGCAACAGAAGAAGACTGGGGCACAGAATATTTAGATTATATTATCTCCATGAAAGTAGTAAGTAGTGTGGAGGAAGCCATTGACCACATTAACCGTTACAATACAAAGCATTCAGAAGCAATTATTACAGAAAATGCCACTAATGCTGAAAAATTCTTAAATGAAATTGATGCTTCTTCTGTATACTGGAATGCCTCTACCCGTTTTACAGATGGATTTGAATTTGGTTTCGGTGCAGAAATCGGCATCAGCACCCAGAAGCTTCATGCAAGAGGACCGATGGGATTAAAAGCACTTACCTCTTACAAATATGTAATCTACGGAACTGGACAGGTAAGAGGATAAGCGATAGGAAGGTTAGAACTTATGCTGAACAAAATAGAATTAGATACAATTGATATTACAGGAGAAGCTCCAGAGACAGAGCCAGAGAGACAATACTACTTTATGGCGAAGGCAAGAGAGTATGTAAGGAAGCAATCAGAAGAACTTAATCGTCCCTTAAGCTTTTTTACTCAAACATTCGGGTGTCAAATGAACGCCAAAGATTCCGAAAAATTAGCTGGGATTCTGGAGTTAATTGGTTATGTGGAAAACAATAACGAGGAGAACTCTGATTTTGTTATCTACAACACTTGTACCGTTCGTGAAAATGCTAATCTCCGCGTCTATGGACGATTAGGTCATTTGAACAACTGTAAGAAAAAGAATCCATATATGAAGATTGTGCTTTGTGGTTGTATGATGCAGGAACCAGAAGTAGTAGAGAAGTTAAAGAAAAGTTACCGTTTTGTAGACATTATTTTTGGAACACATAATATATATAAATTAGCAGAGTTAATCGTAACGAATTTTGAATCAGAGCGGATGCTGATTGATGTGTGGAAGGATACAGATCAAGTGGTGGAGGATCTGCCAATAGAGCGTAAATTTCCATTTAAATCCGGCGTGAATATTATGTTTGGTTGTAATAATTTCTGCAGCTACTGTATTGTGCCATATGTGCGAGGCAGAGAGCGAAGCCGTCAGCCGGAGGATATTCTAAATGAAATCCGCCAGTTAGCTGCTGATGGTGTAGTGGAAATCATGTTGTTAGGACAGAACGTAAATTCCTACGGCAAAACTCTTGCAGAGCCAATGACTTTTGCTGAATTATTGCGTGAAATTGAAAAAATAGATGGCATTGAAAGAATCCGCTTTATGACCTCTCATCCAAAGGATTTGTCAGATGAATTGATTGAAGTGATGGCATCTTCTAAGAAGATTTGTCACCATCTGCACTTGCCATTACAGTCAGGAAGCACCAATATCTTAAATGTAATGAATCGTCATTATACAAAGGAGCAGTTCTTAGAGCTTGCTGGTAAAATCAGAACTGCAATACCGGATATTGCTCTTACAACAGATATTATTGTTGGTTTTCCGGGAGAGACAGAAGAAGACTTTGCTGATACTTTAGATGTGGTGGAAAAGGTTCAGTTTGACAATGCATTTACCTTTATTTATTCTAAGCGTACAGGAACACCGGCAGCTGCCATGGAGAACCAGATACCGGAAGAAGTGGTAAAGCCGCGTTTTGACAAGTTGTTAAAGCTGGTGCAGGACATTTCTAGAAAGCGCACCGCCGTGTATGAAGGCACAGTTCAGAAGGCGCTGGTAGAGGAAGTAAACGAACATGATGCTTCTCTTATGACAGGACGTATGGAAAATAATCTGTTAGTACATTTTCCGGGAGGCAGTGACCTGCTTGGCAAAATTGTAGAAGTAGAGTTGACAGAATGCAAAGGATTTTATTATCTTGGTAAAATCCTGTAAAAAGTATTGACAACTTTAAAAAAGGGTGGTAACCTAAGAGTGTTTCAAAAATGTAATGCGATGAAAAGGAATAGTACAATGATTCTTGATTACAGAAAGCTGCTGGTTGATGCGAAGCAGTAGAGGGAATGATTGGAACTCGCCTTGGAGCTGCTGCCCGAAATCTTTTGAGAGTAGACGCAGACGGAACCCTACCGTTATCTTGGGAAGGATATAGAATGTATCCGTTGAGTGTGTGATTATCACAAAATTAGGGTGGTACCGCGTAAGTTGATTATTTAACTTCCGTCTCTATGGCAATAAGCCGGGGATGGAAGTTTTTTTAGTATTTTTATTATAATGGAGGTAAGTATGAAGAATTTTGAAAAGTATACCAGAGGTTATTTTCTTCCACCGGAACCATGTTTCGAATGGACAAAAAAAGATTATATTGACAAAGCACCAACCTGGTGTAGTGTAGATTTACGTGATGGTAATCAGGCTTTGATTGTTCCTATGAGCTTAGAAGATAAGATCGAATTCTTTAAGCTTCTTGTTGAGATTGGCTTTAAGGAAATTGAGATTGGTTTCCCGGCTGCTTCCGAAACAGAATATGCATTCACAAGAGCTTTAATTGAAAGAAATTTAATTCCGGATGATGTTACCATTCAGGTTTTGACACAGGCAAGAGAGCATATTATTAAGAAGACCTTTGAAGCATTAAAGGGTTGCAAGCGTGCGGTTGTGCATTTATATAACTCCACATCTGTGGCGCAGCGTGAACAGGTATTTAAAAAATCCAAAGAGGAGATTTTAAATATTGCAGTAGAGGGTGCAAAGCTGTTAAAGCAGTTAGCAGATGAAACAGATGGTAATTTCCTCTTTGAGTATAGTCCGGAAAGCTTCCATGGAACAGAAGTGGAATATGCATTAGAAGTCTGCAACGGTGTGTTAGATGTATGGCAGCCAACTAAAGATAAGAAGGTGATTATTAATCTTCCGGCAACGGTAGAAACAGCAATGCCTCATATCTATGCCAGCCAGATTGAATATATGAGTACCCATTTAAAATATCGTGAAAATGTAGTACTTTCTTTACATCCACATAATGACAGAGCCTGTGGTGTGGCTGATGCAGAATTAGGTGTATTAGCAGGTGCTGACCGCATTGAAGGAACCTTATTCGGAAATGGCGAGCGTACCGGTAATGTAGATATTGTGGCATTGGCACTAAATATGTATTCCCACGGTGTAGATCCGGAATTAGACTTTTCTGATATGCCTAGAATCTGCGAGTTATATGAGCGTGTAACAAACATGAAGATTAATGCGAGAAATCCATACAGTGGGGCTCTTGTATTTGCGGCATTTTCCGGTTCTCATCAGGATGCTATTGCCAAAGGTATGCAGTGGCGCAATGACTTTGACCCTGATCATTGGACTGTACCATATCTGCCAATTGACCCAACAGATGTTGGAAGAAATTATGATGCAGATGTAATTCGTATTAACAGCCAGTCAGGAAAAGGTGGTGTAGGTTATATCTTAGAGCAGAAATATGACTTACATCTTCCTGCTAAGATGCGTGAAGCCATGGGTTATGCAGCTAAAGGGGTATCTGACCATGAGCATAAGGAATTGTCAACAGAAGAAATCTATGATATTTTTAATGAAAATTTCGTAGATAAAACGGAGCCATATGCAATACCGGAATGTCATTACCGCCAGGAAAGTGGTATTACAGCTATAGTTACCTCAACCTTCCATGGAAAGATGACACAGTCTACAGCATCCGGTAACGGAAGATTAGATGCAGTGAGCAATGCATTAAAGGCAACATATGGTTTGAAGTATACTATTACCTGTTATCAGGAGCATGCATTAAACGTTGGTTCTAATTCTAAGGCAATTGCTTATGTGGGCATTACCATGGAAAACGGAGATGTTTTCTGGGGTGCCGGCATTCATGAAGATATTATTATTGCCTCTATTGGAGCATTAGTGACAGCAATTAACAACAGTATCTAATTAAGAGCAAGCATGTATGCTTTCATTATTTATAGCTTACAATAACATGTTATAGCTTCTTAGATATAAAAAGATACAAAAAAACAACAGGATTTGACAAAGTTTTATAAAAGTTTAATAAAAAGTTTCTTTTTCGGTAATCCTCTCTTGAAAATTGTAATAAATAGGAATAATATTATATCTTGTGATTTTTATTTTTTCTAAATTTTACAATGCAAGAGAGGATTTTACTGTTATGGAAAAAGAAAAATTGAAACCGAAATTGTTTTCTGTTATGAAAACCTATACCAAGGAGCAGTTGGTAAAGGATGTGATTGCCGGCGTTATCGTTGCGATTATTGCACTTCCTTTGTCAATTGCTCTTGCACTGGCATCCGGTGTTAGTCCGGAACAGGGTATTTACACTGCGATTATTGCAGGATTTTTAATTTCTTTCTTTGGTGGAAGCCGTGTACAGATTGCAGGGCCGACGGCGGCATTTGCTTCTATCGTGGCTGGTATTGTTGCCAGAAATGGAATGGATGGCTTGATTATGGCTACGTTGTTAGCCGGTATCATGTTAATACTTATGGGTGTATTTCGTCTGGGAAGCCTGATTCGCTTTATCCCTTACACGATTACAACAGGCTTTACCTCTGGTATTGCTGTGACAATTGCCATTGGTCAGTTAAAGGATTTCTTTGGAGTGACTTTTCAGAAATCGCCAATTGAAACAACAGGTAAGTTGATGGAGTTTTTAGGAAACATTGAAACCATGAATATCTGGGCTTTTGTAATTGCAGCTATTTCATTGGCAATTTTAATTTTCTGGCCAAAGATTAATAAGCAGATTCCGGGTTCGCTGATTGCTGTTATTGTTGGTGCAGCTATTGTAAAGCTTGCAGATTTGCCGGTAAATACCATTGGCAGTCTGTATACCATTTCTAATGACTTGCCATCTTTCCATATGCCGGATATTTCATTTGAATCTATTCGAAGCGTATGGTCAGATGCATTTACTATTGCAATCTTAGCGGCTATTGAATCATTATTATCTTGTGTAGTTTCTGATGGTATGATTGGAAGCAGACACCGTTCTAATATGGAATTAGTGGCACAGGGTATTGGTAATATGGGTTCTGCGTTGTTTGGTGGTATTCCTGCAACAGGTGCTATCGCAAGAACAGCAGCCAATGTAAAAAATGGTGGTCGTACACCAATCGCTGGTATGGTACATGGAGTTGTACTTCTACTGGTTTTAGTAGTGCTTATGCCATATGCAGCTTTGATTCCTATGCCAACGATTGCTGCTATCTTAATGATGGTTGCTTACAATATGTCTGAATGGAGAGAATTTGTTGATCTGTGTAAGACAGCGCCAAAGAGTGATATTATTGTATTAGTACTTACATTTGCTTTGACGGTTATTTTTGACCTGGTAGTTGCTATTGAAGTTGGTGTTGTATTAGCGGCTCTGTTGTTTATGAAGCGTATGAGCGATGTAACTGAAGTGCAGGGATGGAAATATGTGGATGAAGTAGACGATCCAATGAGCATCAGTCTGCGTAAGGTACCAAAGAACACACTTGTATATGAAATTTCCGGACCAATGTTCTTCGCAGCAGCTGATAAGTTCTTGAAAATTAACATATCACCAGAGAAAAATGTAGTGATTCTTCGTATGAGAAGTGTGCCGGCATTAGATGCAACAGCACTTCACAATATGCAGAAATTTTATGACAGATGTAAAAAGAGCAATATTACATTAATTTTATCCCATGTGGTAGAGCAGCCATATCGTGCAATGGAGAAGGCAGGCTTTGTAGATTTAGTGGGTAAAGATAATTTCTGTAAAAATATTGATGAAGCATTGGAGCGAGCAGAAAGCTTGAAATAAAATAAAAATAATGATATAATGTTTCCGGTTTTTGGACCGGCTTTGAAAAGCTTCCTGAACAAGGAGGCTTTTTCGTTGTGAATGATAATAAAATGAAAGAATTCTTGTGATTTGAAATACCGCTAAGGCGGCAGAATGAGAGGTAAACATGGCACAATTGACACCAATGATGGCGCAATATGTAAAGACAAAAGAAGAATATAAGGATTGTATCCTTTTTTACCGCCTGGGCGATTTTTATGAAATGTTTTTTGATGATGCACTGACAGCTTCCAGAGAATTAGAAATTACCTTGACTGGTAAAGATTGTGGCTTGGAGGAACGTGCTCCTATGTGCGGAATCCCTTTCCATGCAGTTGAGGGATATTTGAATAAATTAGTAGGAAAAGGCTATAAGGTTGCCATCTGTGAACAGACAGAGGATCCAAAGGCATCGAAAGGTTTGGTAAAGCGTGAGGTTGTGCGTATTGTCACTCCGGGTACGAATCTGAATGCCAGTGCATTAGAGGAAGGAAAGAACCAGTACTTGGTTTGTATTGTGCGGTTTGATGATAAGTTCGGATTGTCAGCGGCTGATATCAGCACTGGAGAATATTTTGTGACAGAGTTGGATTCTGAGAAGAAATTAATGGATGAAATTTTCAAGTTTGCACCCACAGAAATCATCTCTAATCAATCTCTCCTTCTCAGCAGTTTGAATTTAGACAGTATCAAACAGCAGATTGGAGCTGTTGTCTATACGTTGGACGATTGGTATTTTGAAGACGATTCCTGCCGCAAACTTTTGAAAGAACATTTTAAGGTACAGAATTTAGATGGTTTTGGCTTAGGGGACTATGATTGTGGCGTGATTGCAGCTGGGGCATTGCTGCAATATTTATATGAAACACAGAAAAATGAATTAGGTCATATGACAACCCTGCAGACCTATTCTATCGGAAAATATATGGTGTTGGACAGCGCTACAAGAAGGAATCTTGAGTTGACGGAAACCCTTCGTGAGAAACAAAAAAGGGGTTCTCTTCTCTGGGTGTTAGATAAGACAAAAACGGCTATGGGGGCAAGAAAGCTTCGTACTTATATCGAACAGCCTTTGATTGATAAAGGGGAAATTGAGAAGCGGTATGATGCGGTGGGCGAATTAAAGGACAATATGATTCTCAGAGAAGAAATCAGAGAATATTTACAGCCTGTGTATGATTTGGAGCGTTTAATCAGCCGTATCAGCTATAAAACGGCAAATCCCCGTGACCTTCTGGCATTCAAAACTTCTTTGTCCATGCTGCCTTCTATTAAATATTTGCTCAATACGGTGAGCAGTAGCTGGCTTACTCAGATTAACGAGGAAATGGACAGTTTAGAAGATATCTGTCAGTTAGTAGAGGATGCTATTGATGAAGATGCACCGATTACCATTCGGGAAGGTGGCATTATTAAAAATGGTTTCCACATGGAGATTGATGAGCTGCGTAGCGCAAAGGTAGAAGGAAAGTCATGGCTTGCGAAATTAGAAGCTGAGGAGCGGGAAAAGACTGGCATTAAGAACATGAAGATTAAATTTAACAAGGTATTTGGATATTATCTTGAGGTTACGAAAGCTAATCTTTCCATGGTTCCGGACTATTATATCAGAAAACAGACATTGACTAATGCAGAACGTTATATAACGCCGGAATTAAAAGAATTAGAAGACAAAATATTAGGTTCAGAAGAAAAATTAATCTCATTAGAGACAGAACTTTTTAATACAGTACGAGATACCATTGCGGCTGAAGTTGTGCGTATTCAAAGTACAGCCCATGCTATTGCAAGACTTGACGTGGCAGCGTCTTTAGCAGCGGTGGCAGAACAGCAGAATTTTGTTCGTCCAAAGGTAAATGAAAAAGGCGTGATTGACATTAAAGGTGGCCGTCACCCTGTAGTAGAGAAGATGTTACAAAATGATTTGTTTGTAGACAATGATACCTATTTAGACAATAATAAAAATAGAATTTCCATTATTACAGGACCAAATATGGCAGGTAAATCTACATATATGCGTCAGACAGCATTGATTGTATTAATGGCACAGATAGGAAGCTTTGTACCTGCTTCCTCTGCTAAAATCGGCATTGTAGACCGTATTTTTACCCGTGTAGGAGCTTCTGATGATTTGGCTTCGGGACAAAGTACCTTTATGGTGGAAATGACAGAGGTTGCTAACATTTTACGAAATGCTACGGCAAACAGTCTTCTGGTATTAGATGAAATTGGACGGGGAACTAGTACCTTTGACGGTCTAAGTATTGCATGGGCGGTAGTTGAACATATCAGCAATCCTAAGATTCTAGGTGCCAAGACGTTGTTTGCTACCCACTACCATGAGCTGTCTGAGTTAGAGGGCAGTATTGACGGTGTGAACAACTATTGTATCGCGGTAAAAGAACGTGGCGATGATATTGTGTTTTTAAGAAAAATTGTCAAGGGTGGTGCCGACAGAAGTTATGGTATTCAGGTGGCAAAATTAGCTGGTGTACCGGATTCTGTCATTGAACGCGCTAAGGAAATTGTAGCAGAATTAAGTGATGCTGACATTTCTGTGAAAGCAAGGGATATTGCGAATGCCAGCAAGCCGGTTGAGCGTGTGGCAGATGTGGAAGCAGAACAAATCAGCTTCTTTGATACAGTGAAGGATGAAGATATCCTGAAGGAATTAGAGGAAATTGATATTTCCAATATGACACCAATTGATGCTATGAATGCTTTATATAAGCTGCAGAATAAATTAAAGAACAGATGGTAAGCTAAAGGGAAAGACAAGTATGGGAAAAATAGCAGTATTAGACCAACAGACAATTGATAAAATCGCAGCAGGTGAAGTGGTTGAGCGACCATTATCTGTAGTAAAGGAGTTAGTAGAGAATGCCATTGACGCAGGTGCTACTTCTGTAGCAGTTGAGATTAGGGATGGCGGAATTTCTCTCATAAGAATTACAGATAATGGGGCAGGCATTGAAAGTGAACAGGTGCCTACTGCATTCTTACGTCATGCTACCAGTAAAATCCGGAGTGCAGAGGATTTAGTAGCTATCAGCTCCTTAGGTTTCCGCGGTGAGGCGTTGTCCAGTATTGCGGCGGTTGCACAGGTCGAGCTGATTACCAAGACTGCGGGCGCCTTTTCCGGAACCAGATATCAGATTGATGGCGGTGTGGAGAAAAGTATAGAAGATATTGGAGCGCCGGACGGAACCACTTTTTTAGTACGGAATCTTTTTTATAATGTGCCGGCACGAAAGAAATTTTTAAAAACAGCCCAGACAGAAGGATCCTATATTGGAGAATTGATGGAACGCCTTGCCTTATCAAGACCGGATATTGCATTTAAATTTATTCAGAATAACCAGACAAAACTGCACACCTCCGGTAATACCAGGCTGGCGGATGTTATTTATCATATTTACCACAGGGAGATTGCTTCCAATCTGATACCGGTATTTGGACAAATGCCTGGTGTTAAGATAGAAGGTTTTATTGGAAAACCGGTGGTATCCAGAGGGAATCGTAATTATGAAAATTACTTTGTCAATGGGCGCTATGTAAAGAGTAAGATTATTGCCGGGGCAATAGAGGAATCCTATAAGGAATATATGATGCAGCATAAATATCCATTTACGGTGTTGCATTTGACCATTGATGGAGAGCTGTTAGATGTTAATGTACATCCACAGAAAATGGAGCTTCGTATCAGCAATCAGGAGAAGGTGTATCATTTCATTAAAGATACATTGTATCAGGCCCTTCATAAGAAAGAACTGATACCAGAGGTGGAATTTGGCAGGGAAACACCACAGAAGAAGGAGAATGTGGTGCAGAAATCGGCACCGGAGCCTTTTGAGAGAAAGAGGCTGGAAAAAAGTAGTGCTGGTACGTTTGTGAAGGAGCCAGCACCGGCATATGTTACAAAGCCTGAGCCGGTAGCTATGAATGTAACAGGAAAGCAGAATCGTGAACTGGATAATAAGGCTGTTTTTCCTATAGTAACTGCTACAGAAACAGTTGTACCAGCCATAGGGTTAGTGCAAGAGTCTGCCGAAAATGCTTCTCAGCATACGGGTGGGGCAGTAGAAATTTCATCAAAAGAGAAAAGTGCCACATCTGGGATACAGTCAGCAGTTAGGGCAGATGCACAATCATCCTTAGAACGCCTGCAGGCATTATCAAAACAGCAAGAGAGTGGGAATGAGTCCAAGGTTCTCTCACAGAATCAGGAAAACACAAACGCCACTATTCAGACTCAAAAGGTGAATATACAACCAGAATCGGAGCTTACCCCAAAAGGTGAGCAGATGGAATTGTTTGAATCCCGTCTGATATCAGAAGAGTCCAGAAAGCGCCATCGTGTCATTGGTCAGCTCTTTGATACCTACTGGTTGGTAGAATTTGAGGATAAGCTGTTTATTGTAGACCAGCATGCAGCTCACGAAAAGGTACTTTATGAAAAGAACATGGAGTTGCTTAAGAAGAAGGAGCATTCCTCACAACTCATTAGTCCGCCGATTATATTAAGTGTCTCTATGCATGAGGAGGAAGTGCTAAACAAGCATATGGAGTCTTTTCAATCATTAGGTTTTAAGATTGAGCATTTTGGTGGTAGGGAGTACAGTGTATGTGCTGTTCCTATGAATTTATATAATTTGAATACCAAAGATATTCTTATGGAAATGTTAGATTCCCTAGCAGCAGATAACTTAAGTTCGGGCTCTCAAATTGTGTTAGAAAAGCTAGCATCCATGTCATGTAAGGCGGCGGTGAAAGGTAACCATGCTATGTCCATGAAAGAAATGGAAGCATTGATGGATCAGTTATTAAAATGTGAGAATCCGTATAACTGTCCACATGGAAGACCAACCATTATCTCTATGACAAAATACGAGATAGAGAAGAAATTTAAGCGTATTGTGTAACATTAAGTATGAATGATTACAATACAAAACATATTGCTGCGACAAGTAGCAGGACGGAGTAGATTTATGAAGCAATTACCACTTGTAATCTTAGCAGGCCCTACGGCAGTGGGGAAAACAGATACCTCCATAGCACTTGCGAGAGCGATTGGCGGTGAAATCATTTCTGCGGATTCCATGCAGGTCTACAAATATATGGACATTGGTTCCGCTAAAATTACAAAAGAAGAAATGGAAGGTGTTCCCCATTATCTGGTGGACATGATAGAGCCTTCTGAGGAGTTTAATGTGTGCCGCTTTGCTGCTATGGCAAAAGAAGCAATGGCACAGATTTATGCAAAAGGAAAGATTCCAATTTTAGTAGGAGGAACCGGTTTTTACATTCAGGCAGTTCTGTATGATATCGATTTTACAGAGACTAACGAGGACACCGCCTTTAGAGAGGAATGTGAGGCGTTTGCAAAAGAGCATGGCTCCCAGGCACTCCACGATAAGCTTCGTGCTGTAGATGAGGCATCGGCAGAGGCAATCCATGCCAACAACGTAAAACGCGTTATTCGGGCTTTAGAATACCATCATCAGACAGGCAGAAAAATATCAGAGCACAACGAGGAAGAACGAAAAAAAGTTTCTCCATATAATGCCTGCTATTTTGTTCTGAACGACAGGAGGGATATCGTCTACGACCGAATTAATTACCGGGTGGACAAAATGATAGAAGCCGGCTTGGTAGAAGAGGTACAGTCCTTAAAAGACATGGGCTGTAAGTCTGGCATGGTATCCATGCAAGGGTTGGGCTACAAAGAAATCCTTTCTTACTTAGACGGAGACATCACCTTAGAGGAAGCCATAGAAATCATCAAGAAAGAAACACGCCATTTCGCAAAACGACAGCTCACCTGGTTCCGTCGGGAGCCAGACGTAGTGTGGGTGCAGAAAGATGTTATTGGACGTGATAAAGAATCTTGTGTGAATTTCATGCTAAGCGAATTAAGAAAACGTGATATCATATAATCACAAATGGGAAACAACAATAAAACACACAAAGGAGATGTGAACAACCATGATAGAAGAAATGTATCTCCAAGCCGGAATCAGCCGTGAGGTATTCCAGTTTGGACAAAAAATAGAGAAGAAACTAGAAGACCGTTTCAAAGAATTTCAGGACAACGTAGAGTACAACCAGATAAAAGTGGTGCGTGCCATGCAGAAATGCAAAGTAAGCGAAGCCTGCTTCAGTGCCACCACAGGTTATGGCTACAACGACTTAGGTCGCGACACCTTAGAAGAAGTATACGCAGAAGTATTTGGTGCAGAATCTGCATTGGTACGTGCCCAGATAACCTGCGGAACTCATGCACTTGCAGTTGCACTATCCGCCAACCTGCGCCCTGGGGATGAATTATTATCTCCCGTAGGAAAGCCATACGATACCTTGGAAGAAGTAATTGGTATCCGTGAATCCAAAGGCTCCCTTGCAGAATTTGGCATCACCTATCGTCAGGTAGACCTTTTAGAGGACGGCAGCTTTGATTACGAGGGCATCAAAAATGCCATCAATGAGCGTACAAAGATGGTAACAATCCAGCGTTCTAAAGGTTATCAGACACGCCCAACCTTATCCGTTGACCGAATTGGAGAGTTAATCACATTTATAAAAAATATCAAGCCGGATATAATCTGTATGGTAGATAACTGTTATGGTGAATTTGTAGAGAGAAAAGAGCCAACTGAAGTAGGTGCAGACTTAATGGTAGGTTCTCTGATTAAAAATCCAGGCGGTGGTCTGGCACCAATTGGCGGTTATATCGTAGGAAAGAAAGAGTATGTAGAAAATGCGGCATACCGTCTCACATCTCCGGGACTTGGAAAGGAAGTAGGTGCTTCGCTTGGCGTAACAGGAACTTTTTTACAAGGACTTTTCCTCTCGCCATCCGTTGTAGGTGGTGCATTAAAGGGAGCCGTATTTGCAGCAAATATTTATGAATCCTTAGGATTCCCAGTGATTCCAAATGGTACAGAAAGCCGTCATGATATTATCCAGGCAGTTACCCTTGGCACTCCGGAAGGAGTCATTGCATTTTGTCAGGGTATTCAGGCTGCTGCACCGGTTGACAGTCATGTTACACCGGAACCGTGGGCAATGCCTGGATACGACAGCGATGTAATTATGGCAGCAGGAGCATTTGTTTCCGGTTCTTCTATTGAGTTAAGTGCAGATGCACCAATTAAAGAGCCATATGCCGTGTATTTCCAGGGGGGACTTACCTATGAACATGCAAAATATGGAATTTTAATGTCTTTGCAGAAGATGAAAGAAAAAGGCCTTGTAACTTTATAATCTATATTGTCGAAAATTATTAAGATGTTTGAAACATCGAAAAAATTTGTATACAAGTTCTTTTAATTATGCTATTCTATATGTTGAACATTCGTGGGGCTGTGACTGGTTATATGAAAATGTTATACCAGTACCAGCCACGGGAAAGAAAAAGTTTACATAATATAATTATGTAAACTATAGTAAAGGAGACACCATGAAACAGGCAAAAAATAACTGGACTTGTTTCCTATTAATTCTTGTCGGGATCGTGCTCGGCAGTTTTATAGGTTCGTTAGTTGCAGAAGTCCCATACCTCAGCTGGCTGAATTATGGGCAGAGTTTTGGTCTTGATTCACCTGTTACCGTGAATCTAGGCATTCTGGTGATTAGTTTTGGTTTAACCATCAAAATTACAATGGCTAGTGTAATAGGTGTTGTACTGGCAATTATTGTGTATCGCTTACTGTAAAAATATACAGCTCAGGTGATTCATTTCATCTTTGGCCGGATAGAATGAATATTTGAGAAAAGGGGAATACATAAAGATATGGTAACACATACTATAAGAATGAAAGAGATGCCGGAAGATGAGCGTCCTTATGAAAAATGTATCCGGTACGGAGCTGCATCATTAACAGATGTAGAGTTGTTCGCTGTATTGCTTCAGACTGGTACAAAAGGAAAAAGTGCATTAGATTTAAGCCGCGAGATACTCACGGATGAAAATGGAAAGATAAGTCTGAAAAAATTCCGTCAGATGGATTACAAGGATTTTTGCAGAGTAAAGGGCATTGGTCCTGTGAAAGCAGTTCAATTAAGCAGTTTGAATGAGCTGACAAAAAGGCTTTCTAAAATGCAGTATGCCAGACAGCCTCGTTTTACATCACCAGAAGAAATTGCTTCTTTTTTTATGGAGGATTTGCGCCATGAACAGCAGGAGAATCTGATTCTTGTGATGATGAACAATAAGATGGAACTGTTAGGTTATAAGCTGATGTTTAAGGGAACAGTCAATGCTTCACTGATTTCTCCAAGAGAGATCTTTTTGGAGGCACTGCATAAGGAAGCTGTATATATTGTGTTGCTTCATAACCATCCAAGCGGGGACCCGACACCGAGCAATGAAGATATTCAGGCCACAAGGCGTGTACGGGAATCAGGAAAATTACTAGGAATTCAACTTGCCGACCACATAGTGATTGGTGATGGAACATACATGAGTATGAAAGAAAATACGATTTTATAAAATGAAAGGGGAACTGAACGTGTCAGTAAATAGTTTCGGAATTGATTTAGGTACCAGTAACATTAAAATATATAATTTAGCGGATGACACCATTTTAAATCAGAAGAATATGATTGCTATCCGCAATAAGAAAAGCTTATTTGCCGTTGGTGATGAAGCTTTTGAAATGTTTGAAAAAGCACCGGGAAATATTCATATTTCCTATCCATTGAACAATGGTGTAATTGCTAATATTAACAGCATGCAGATTTTGCTGAAAGAATTTTTAAAGATGTCTACTAATAATTCAGTGCGTCCGGCTGACTATTATATTGCAGTTCCTTCTGACATTACAGAAGTAGAGCGTCGTGCGTTTGGTGATTTGATTAAGAGTGCAGGTCTGAAGCCTAAGAAGATTTACACAGTGGAAAAGGCAATTGCAGATGCAGCAGGTCTTGGTGTAAACATGAACGAGGCTACCGGTATTATGGTTGTAAATATTGGTGCAGAGACAACAGAAATTTCTGTTATTTCTTTAGGTGGTGTAGTAATCAGCCGTCTAATCAAAGCTGGTGGTGTGAAATTTGATGAGGCGATCCAGAGCAGTATCCGTCGTAACTATAATCTGATGATTGGTGATAAATCAGCAGCTGTTATTAAGCACCAGTTGGCAAGTGCTATACCAGAAGAAGATGGTCTGACAGGTACTGTATGCGGTCGGGATGTGGTAACAGGTCTTCCTCTTGAGATAGCCATTCCATCAAAGATTGTATATGAAGCATTAAAAGAGCCATTACATGTAATTATGGATGCTATTAAAGTAATTTTAGAGCGTACTCCACCAGAATTTGCAAGAGATATCATCAAGTCCGGTGTTTATGTTACTGGTGGTGGTGCGATGGTTCGCAATCTGCCACAGTTTATTACAGAATCCACTGGTTTACCGGTTAACATCTGCGAAAACCCATCTGAAAGTGTGGCACGTGGTCTTGCAAATATTATGAAGAATAATGATTATCGTTATCTGGCTTATAATATCAAGGATATTACAGGTTCCGGAAAATAATAAGTAGGAATGAAGTGAAATGAAAGTAAAATGGTTTAAAAGAAAACGGAAACTGACAATTCCAAGTAAATACATTTTATTAGGGCTTTCTGTTGTTTGTGCCATCTTTGTTGGAATGTCAGCCATTGCAGGCAGGACAACCGGTTCTCTACGAAATACAGCCAGTGTGGTATTAGTTCCTATGCAAAAAGGTATAAATGAAATCGGCCACTGGCTTTCTGACCGTTATGATGATTTACAGCAATTACGGGATGTGATGGCAGAAAACGAAACACTTAAGGCACAGGTAGATGAGCTAAAGACAGAAAACAGTGAACTTTTGCAGGATAAGTATGAGTTAGAACGATTACGTGAACTTTATGAACTTGACCAGAAGTATTCTGATTATGAAAAAGTTGGTGCAAGGGTCATCGGTAAAGAACCAGGAAACTGGTTTCATACTTTTATGATTGATAAAGGAACCGATGATGGCATCAAAGTAGATATGAATGTGATTGCCGGCAGTGGACTGGTAGGTCGTGTGATAGATGTAGACAGTGATTCTGCTACTGTGTTATCTATTATTGATGATTCTAGCAATGTCAGTGGTTCTGTTCTAAATACCTCAGACAATTGTGTGGTAACAGGCGATTTACAGCTTATGAATGAAAATAAAATCAGTTTCAGTAAGTTAAACGATGAGAAGAATCAGGTAAAATCAAACGATAAAATTATCACTTCAAATATCAGTGATAAATATCTTCCAGGTATTCTTATTGGATATGTGGATGAGATTGCATATGATTCTAATAACTTGACAAAATCAGGAACGCTGATTCCGGCAGTTGACTTTATGCATTTAGAAGAAGTGTTAGTAATTTTAGAATTAAAATAGGAAAAGCCGCTGAAGTGGCAGAATGGGAGGAAATATGAGAAGAACGATTGTGCTTGCACTCTTGATAATAGTATGTTTTGTATTACAGTGTACCTTCTGTCAGGCAGTATCTTTGGCTTATATAGCACCTAACCTGCTGATTATTCTCATTTCCTCCTTTGGTTTTATGCGAGGGAAGACAGAGGGATTGCTAATTGGTTTTTTCTGCGGTTTACTGGTTGATATTTTCTTTGGACAATTGCTTGGTTTATATGCTTTCATTTATATGCTGATTGGATATCTGAATGGAATTTTTAATCGTATATTTTATGATTTGGATATCAAAATGCCGTTACTTATGGTATTTTTTAGTGAATTGGCATACAACGGGATTGTGTTGATATCTCAGTTTGTGTTAAGAGGAAGGTTTCAGATTGGTTATTATTTTGAGCATATTATCATTCCTGAAATTACATACACTCTTTGCGTGACGCTTTTACTGTACCGTGTCTTTTATGAAATCAATAAATGGCTTGAGAAGTTTGAGAAGAGAGGTGATTCTACCGTTGCTTAAAGATATAAAGAATTTAATTGTCAGTATCATTACTTCCAGATTGACAGTTGTTATTGTCATTATGTGTGCGTTGGGCGGTCTGGTTATTTCCAGATTATTTCAATTGCAGATTGTAGATGGGGAAGAGTATCTGGAGAATTTCACCTTAAGTATTGAGCGGGAACGGTCCATAGAAAGCACAAGAGGCAACATTTTTGATAGAAATGGAAAGTTGTTAGCTTATAATGAGCTTACCTATGCAGTTACCATGGAAGATGTATATGATTCCGGAAGTACAAAGAATAAAGAAATGAATGCGGACATTCTAGAGATGATAGATATAGTGGAGTCTAATGGTGATTCTATTGTTAGTGATTTCAAAATTGTATTAAATAATGGTAATTATGAATTCACGGTAGATGGAACAGAATTGTTGCGCTTTAAGGCTGATATTTATGGATATAGCCGAATTGACGAAATGAAGGATGAGGAGCGGAATGCTACTGCCGAAGATATTATTAATTATTTAGGTGGAAAGAAGCTGTTTGGAATTGGTGATTATGTAGACGAAGAAAAAACAGAATTTGTAGTAGGCGAAGGTTATACAAAAGAGCAGGTACTGAAGCTTATCAATGTACGTTATGCTATGTATTTGAATCGTTTTCAGAAGTATGTTGCGACTACGGTGGCTACCGGTATTTCAGAGGAGACAGTAGCAAAACTTTCTGAGAATCTGGACACATTGCCAGGTGTAAATATTGAAGAACGTACCATACGAAAATATACAGATAGCGAGTATTTTGCCCATATTATAGGATATACCGGCAAAGTTTCTCAGGATGAATTAGAGGAACTACAGGAATCGGACAGCTCCTATGACTTGAATGATTATGTTGGTAAATCAGGCATTGAAAAAGTAATGGAATTAGAGCTGCAGGGCGAAAAAGGTTATGAAAAAGTATTTGTTAATAATATGGGTAAGGTAATTGATGTCCGTGAACGTGTGGAATCTACAGTTGGTGATGATGTATATCTGACAATTGATGCAGATTTGCAGAAGGCGGCTTATAATATTATTGAACAGGTATTAGCAGGTATTTTAGTTGATAAGATTGAAAATATCAAAAGCTTTGACAAAGAAACCCGTGATGTTAAGATTCCGATTTATGATGTGTATTTTCAGATGTTCAATAATAATCTGATTGATTTTGAGCATTTAGCTTCTGATGAGGCAAAAGATACAGAAAAAGCAGTGTATGCTACTTATACAGCAAGAGAGGAATCAGTTCTGAACTGGATAGAGGAACAGCTTCGTAGTGAGAATCCAATCGCGTATAACAAGTTATCCACAGAACAACAAGTATACGAAAGCTTTGTGATAAATATGCTTGGAAAAAATAATCTGAATATTTTGCAGGAAAATAAAATAGACAAAAATGATGAAGTCTATAAAGCATGGAGTAACGAGACAATCAGCATGCAGGAGTATCTGGTTCATGCTATTGAAAAAAACTGGATTTCTGTTTCGGATATCAACGTTACCAGTAAGTATTCGGATTCCCAGGAAGTTATGGATGCGCTGATTGATTTTGTCCTTGAAAAGTTAAAACGAAATATTGTCATCACTGATTTTTCGGGAGATTATACTTCATTTTCAAAAAAGATTATCAAGTATTTGATTGCCAATGATAAAATTAGCGGAAATCAAGTGATTCGCATTATGTACGAGCAGGAATTGTTCCCTGCGGACGATAAAGATAAGAAAGAGTTTGAGAGTGGTACGATTTCATCCTACAGCTTTATGATTCGTAAAATCAGTAATCTGGAAATTACGCCATCACAGCTTGCACTTGACCCATGTGCAGCGTCTTGTGAAATTACAGATCCTAAGACTGGGGATGTGCTTGCACTAGTTTCTTATCCAAGTTATGATAATAACAAATTGGCTAATAACATTGATTCTGCTTATTACAGTAGCCTGCTTAACGATTTATCAAAGCCGTTGTATAATAGTGCTACACAGAGAAAGTCGGCGCCAGGTTCTACATTTAAGCCGATCTCATCCATTGCCGGATTAGAGGAAGGTGTCATTAGTACTTCTACTAAAGTGAAGTGTACAGGTGTATTTGATGAAATTACACCAGCGGTTAAATGTTGGATTGCACCAAGTGCGCATGGTAGTTTGAATATTGAAGGCGCTATTGAAAATTCATGTAATGTTTTCTTTAATGAAGTGGGCTTCCGCCTTGGTCTTCAGAATGGAAAATATAACAGCATATATTCTTTAAGCAGATTGAAGAAATATGCTGATATGGTAGGTCTGACAGGTTCATCTGGTGTAGAGGTGGCAGAATCCGACTCTAATTTTGCTGAAAAGGATGCTGTTCGTGCTGCAATGGGACAGGATACACATAACTATACCATTTCCCAATTGGGACGTTATGCAAGTACGCTGGCTAACAAAGGAACATGTTATGATTTGACATTAGTTGACCGCGTGACAAATTCAGAAGGAATTACCATCAAGGAAAACAGTGCTGAAGTAATAAGTCAGATGGATATTGCAAATTCTACATGGAATGCGGTATATAATGGTATGAAAAAGGCAGCTTCTGGTTATAATGCTTTGGAGACAATCAATGAAACCATTACCGTTGCCGGAAAAACCGGTACGGCTCAGGAAGCTGCAAACAGACCGAACCATGCGTTGTTTGTGGGCTTTGCGCCAATTGATGATCCGGAGATTGCTATTGCAGTACGTATTTTTAACGGATATACATCTTCTAATGCAGTGGAAATAGCAAGCGATGTGTTCAGTTATTATTTTGAACTGGATGGAAGTGAAGATATTCTGGATGGAATGGCAGCACAGATTTCTGGTCAGTCTATAGGTGACTAGTGTACTGTATGTTAGTAAATTACAAAGGTAGGTGTCAACAGAATGAATAATTTGGTAGTATTAAAGCATCATAATTATGGGTTTACTATTAAGATGGATCCGGATGCTCCCTTTGAAGATGTTTTAACAGAAATACGAAAGAAGTTTTCTGAGTCATCAAAGTTTTTTAAAAATGCAAAGATTGGAATTGCTTTTGATGGCAGGGAATTGACAGAAGAAGAAGAAAGATGTATTCTAAATAATATTTCCGATTGTTCTTCGGTAGAGGTAGTATGTATTCTTACAAAAGACGCATTTAAGGAGGAAGTGTTTAAACAGGCGGTGGAAGCAACCAATAAACCGCTACCTGAAATCGCTGTTTCCGAAAATTCCGATGGGCAGTTTTACCGTGGAACACTCCGTTCCGGACAGGTTTTTGAGGCAGAGGACAGCGTAGTGATACTTGGTGATGTGAATCCGGGTGCAACGGTGATTTCTACAGGAAATATAGTAGTTCTTGGTTCTCTTAAGGGTTTCGCTTTTGCAGGATGCAATGGGAAACAGGATGCATTTATTGTTGCCATGGAGATGCTCCCTGTTCAGTTACGAATTGGAACTGCGATTGCACGTTGCTCCGATGACGATACAGAAACCAAAAAGAAGAAAAAGAAAAATACACTTGAGCCAAAGATTGCTTTTGTGGAGAATGAAATGATTTATATTGAGCCGGTCAGCCGGGAAATTATCCACGATATGAGCATTAATTCCTAATAGTTATTTATCAAAATGCTATACAGATAATACTTATTATAAACAATAATATTGAAACAGCCAAAAAGGCAGAAAAGAGGGTAAAATGAGCGAAGTAATTGTTATTACATCAGGAAAAGGCGGCGTTGGTAAGACCACTACCACAGCTAATGTAGGTACCGGTCTTGCAAAACTGGACAAAAAGGTTGTATTAATTGATACCGATATAGGACTTCGTAACTTAGATGTAGTTATGGGATTAGAAAACCGTATCGTATATAATTTAGTCGATGTTATAGAAGGAAACTGCCGTATTGCACAGGCATTGATAAAGGACAAGCGTTATCCAAGCCTGTATCTTCTTCCATCTGCACAGATTAAAGATAAGACTGCTGTTTCACCAGAGCAGATGCAGAAGCTCACAGAGCAGTTAAGAGAGGATTTTGATTACATACTATTAGATTGTCCGGCAGGAATTGAACAGGGATTCAAGAATGCCATTGCTGGTGCTGATAGAGCATTAGTTGTTACTACGCCTGAAGTATCTGCAATACGTGATGCTGACCGTATCATTGGATTATTGGAGGCAAATGATGTGAAGAAGACAGATTTGATTGTTAATCGAATCCGTACCGATATGGTAAAACGTGGCGATATGATGTCTATTGATGATGTGGTAGATATCCTTGCAATTAACCTGATTGGTGCAGTTCCAGATGATGAACAGATTGTTATTTCCACTAATCAGGGTGAGCCATTAGTAGGCTCTAATGCACTTGCTGGTCAGGCTTATTTGAATATTTGTAAACGTATTATGGGACAAGAAGTGCCAATGCTCGATTTAAGTGGCAGTTCCTTCTGGTCAAAAATTACTTCGATTTTCAGAAAGAACTAGAGGTGACGTATGGGTTTAATGGATTTTTTTAAAAAGAAACCTTCTGGTGAGTTAGCAAAAGATAGATTAAAATTAGTATTGATTTCTGATCGAGCCAATTGTTCACCGGATGTAATGGAAAATATCAAGAATGATATTATCAAAGTAATCTCAAAATATATGGAGATTGATTGTGAAGGTCTGGATATTCAGATTACACAGACAGAATCGGATGGAGCTAATGGAAACGTGCCGGCATTATATGCGAATATTCCAATTAAAGATATGCATCATACCGCAAAATCGGATAAATAAATATCTGATTTATAGGAGTTGACTATGTTAAAAAAATATCAGCTAAAACATTATAGCTTTCCATTAATCATACTGCTTATTGCTATTTGCATCATAAGTGCATTGGTAGTAGGCAGTGCCGAACCTAGTTTACAGAAAAAGCAGATTTTAGGTATTTGTCTGGGACTTGTTGTGATGGTTATTGTATCACTGATTGATTATTCATTTCTGTTGCATTTTTCTTGGTTTTTTTATATCCTCTCCCTGGTACTTTTACTTACTGTAAAGTTTTTTGGTGTTGAGGTAAATGGCTCAAAACGTTGGATAGATTTAGGATTTATTCAATTTCAGCCATCAGAATTGTGTAAAATTCTATTAATTTTGTTTTTTGCTCAATATTTTATGAAGCACAGGAAGGATATTAACCAGCTTAAAACAATTATACAGACTATTGTGCTTATGGCGATTCCATTGCTGTTTATTTTCAAGCAGCCGGATTTATCTACAACCATTGTAACTGCAATGATTCTGGCAACTTTATTTTTTATTTCAGGATTAAGCTATAAGGTGATTTTGCCGATACTTTTAATAGCGATACCTTCCATTTTTATTTTTCTTGGGATGGTTGTTCAGCCGGATCAAAAGATATTTACAGGAGATCATGAATACCAAAGAATGCGAATTATGGCGTGGCTTGAACCTGATAAATATGCACAGACTTATGCTTACCAGCAGTTAAATGCTGTTACGGCTATTGGTTCCGGACAGTTACATGGAAAGGGATTGAATAATACAGAAGTAGTTTCTGTAAAAAATGGAAGTTTTATTTCGGAAGCACAGACAGACTTCATTTTTTCTATTATTGGAGAGGAATTGGGATTTACAGGTGCAGCTGGAGTGGTAATTCTTTTGATGGCAATTAGTATCAAATGTGTTCTGATTGGCAGAAATGCTAAGGATTTTGCGGGGAGGGTTATTTGTACCGGCATGGGTGCCCTGATTGGTTATCAAAGCTTTATTAACATGGGAGTATCTACGATGTTACTGCCTAATACAGGATTACCGCTACCATTTGTCAGCTATGGTCTGACCTCAGTTGTCAGTTTATTTATAGGTATGGGACTGGTGCTGAATGTAGGATTACAACAGAAAAAGTTTGAAAGGGGTATGTATACTTCATGGTTATTGGATTAATAGCAAACGATAGTAAAAAGAAGTTAATGCAGAATTTTTGTATAGCATATAGCAGAATTTTGTCCAAGCATGAGTTGTATGCAACAGAAACAACAGGACGCTTGATTGAGGAAGTAACAAATCTACATGTATATAAACATCTTGCAGGTCATTTAGGTGGAGAACAGCAGTTAGGCGCCCAGATTGAGCACAACGAAATTGACCTTGTGATTTTTTTGAGAGACCCGTTATCGTCTCCACGTAATGAAATCAGTGCATCAAATGTTGTAAAGTTATGCGATGTGCATAATATTCCATTGGCTACAAATTTAGCTTCTGCTGAGTTATTGATAAAATCACTTGAACGAGGAGATTTGGATTGGCGTGAAATGTACAAATAAATTAAAAAAATTAGGAGTTTGTATAATTGCTTGTGCCTTTCTGGCAGGTTGTGGCGAACAGGTATCATTGTCTAATGCATACGATGCAGATTCTGCGCCCCTTGCATATAATCTGGTGGGCAGAAGTATTACAGGTGGGACCATTGCAACACCATTTTCTGATAATATATGCGTCATTACAGATGATATTACCGCTGAGGATGGCTCTACATTAAGTGGTGTAGGGAGTGCGCTTTTAGTAAATAGTAAGAATAATACAGCACTCTATGCTGAAAATGTTCACAAATCCATGAATCCGGCTAGCCTGACTAAGGTGCTTACCGCATTAGTTGCATTGGAATATGGCAATCTGGAGGACACAATTACTGTAACGGAAAACGCACTGGTAACAGAAAATGGTGCACAGCTAATTGGGCTAAAAGCAGGGGATAAATTGACATTAGAACAGGCATTGCACGGTCTTTGAATGTATTCCGGCAATGATGTTGCCCTTGCAATTGCAGAACATGTAGGTGGAAGTGTGGAGGAGTTTATTTCTATGATGAATGAAACTGCTGCTAAGCTTGGTGCTACCAATACGCATTTTTCTAATCCACATGGTTTAACGGATGCAGAGCATTATACAACTGCATATGATTTATATTTGATTTTTAATGCAGCAATTAAGAGTGAGAAATTTGTTGAAATTATTCAGACAAATACATATACCACAACATATACATTAGCGGATGGTTCTAGTAAAGAGGTAACATGGAATACTACTAATAAATATCTGCAGGAGGACAGTGGATATCGTTCCCCTGAAAATGTTACGGTTATTGGTGGAAAAACAGGTACAACAGCAGCTGCTGGCTCATGCCTGATATTATTTAGTAAAGACGCATCAGGTAATAATTATATTTCTGTTATATTGAATGCAGAAGATAAAACGGTACTGTATACTGACATGACGAAGCTATTGTCCTTAATTAATGGTGGTTCCTTGAAGGATGATAGTACATCATAAATGAAATAGCAGTTATTTGATGGTGATGTATGTAATGATAAGCCGTAACTGTTTAGAACCGGAGAATACATAACAATAACCCCACAACAGATACGTGGGGTTATTGTCATACTAAGGTGTTTTCTTGAAAATTACCGAGGTATTTTCTTGAAAATACCTTATGAAGCAGAATGATTGAAAGCGCTAATTCGGCCAAATAAGCTTAACATGTATAATCCTGCGATACCAACCACTGCATATATAATTCTTGAAAGCAGGCTCATGTTCCCAAAGAGCCATGCCACCAGGTCAATACCGAAGAATCCGATAAATCCCCAGTTTACAGCACCAATGATAACAATAATCAGCGCAAAATAGTCCAAACCTCTTGAATCCATAGGGTAACCTCACTTTCTAATGTTTGCATTATTAGTGTGTACAGTTTTGGATGGTTTATGCAGAAAAAATATTTGATATACGGTAACTATGAAAGTGGTGAACAATTACAATTTTTTTTGACTTTATATATAAATAAGGGTATAATAAAACTTATGCGGAAAAAATAATAGCAGAGTAAATTGCGGAGGTAACTATGGCACAACAACGAGGCCGGAATAATAAAAAAATCATCCGATATAGAAGACGATTTCAATTTGATATTGGTTTTGTTATTTTCTTTGTTGTATTAATTTATATGGGCTTTTATGGTATCAAATATGCACAAAGTGAAAAAGTCGTCATGTATGAAGTAAAGCAAGGCAGTCTTGCTAAGAATAATACATATACAGGTGTTATTATGCGCACTGAGACGGTAACAAATGCAGATAAAAGTGGCTATATCAATTACTATGCCAAAGAAGGGGACAAAGTCGGAGTTGGAAACACAATCTATACCATTGATGAGTCAGGACGTCTTTCAGACCTATTAGAGGAGAATAGCGAAGCTCTAGATCCATCAGGGGATGAAATGAAGGAATTGCGAGAAGAAATATTAAATTTTACAAATCAGTTTTCCACAGACAGCTTTGATGATATTTATTATTTCAAGAATTCCCTGGAAAAATCTGTGTTGAAAATTACAACAACAAATTTGTCTGCAAGTGTGGACATTCTTTCATCTGAATATGCCAATCTTTTTTCGAAAGGTACAGCAAAGGAACCTGGTATTGTTGTATATTATACAGATGGATATGAAACATTGACACGTGACAAGGTCACAAAGGAATTGTTGGAGAAAAAAAGCTTTGATAAAACATATATAAATGATAATGAGCTTGTGGAATCCGGAAATCCTGTATATAAAACCATGTTAGGAGAGACTTGGAGTGTTGTAATATCCTTAGAAGAAGAGCGATTTGAAGAGTTACAGGACAAGACAACAGTACCGGTCTGTATCAAAAAAGACGGCGAGGAGATGAATGCAAGAATTACTTTATTTCGCCAGGATGATGGCTTGTTTGCAGAACTTACATTTACAACAGGTATGATTCGTTATTCCTCAGAACGCTTTCTTGAGGTAGAGCTCATGTTAGAAAAAGAAGAAGGCTTGAAAATTCCTGTATCTGCTGTGGCAGATGTAGAATTTTATCTGATACCAAAAGAATATGCGGCAATATCTGATGATAAAACCGGATTTAATAAGGTAACATACAGTGAAGAAAATGGCAACAGACAGATAACTTTTGTAGAGACAGATATTTATCAGGAAACTGAGACGGATTATTATGTTTCTATGGAAGCATTTGAACCAGGTGATCATTTAGCTGGCGGTGATACGACGGAAGAATACACAATAAGCCGCAAGGGAACGCTGACAGGTGTATATAATGTAAATAAAGGCTATGCAGACTTTAGCCAGATAACTATTCTTTATCAGAATAAGGAATATTGTATTATCCAGTCCAATAGTAAGTATGGACTTGCGGTATATGACCATATTATTTTGGATGCAGGTACTGTGAATAAGGATAAAGAGATTTTATATAATTAAAGGAGATGCCTGAAATGATTAAGGAAAATTTAGCAGATGTAGAAAAAGCTATTGAAAAGGCCTGCGAAAAAGCTGGAAGAAAACGAGAAGAAGTTACTTTGATTGCAGTCAGCAAAACCTATCCTGTAGAGGATATCAAAACAGCCATGGAATGTGGAGCTACTGTTTTCGGAGAAAATAAAGTACAGGAGCTGGTTGAAAAAGAAGAACAGCTTCCAAAAGATATAGAATGGCATCTGATTGGTCATTTACAGAGAAATAAAGTAAAATATATTGTAGATAAAGTTGCTATGATACATTCCGTAGATTCACTCCGTCTAGCGGAAGAAATCAGTAAAGAAGCAGTGAAGAAAAATGTGGATGTAAGCGTGTTAATTGAAGTCAATGTAGCACAGGAGGAAACAAAATTTGGTGTTACATTGGAAGAAACAGAAACCCTGATAGAGCAAATTGCCCAATTACCAAACGTTTTCGTGAAAGGTCTTATGACAATTGCCCCATACGTAATAGATATGGAGGAAAATCGTGAACTTTTTCGAAAATTAAAGCAATTAGCTGTTGACATCAAAGCCAAAAACATTGATAATGTTTCTATGGATGTCTTATCAATGGGCATGACAAATGATTATCCGGTAGCAATTGAAGAAGGTGCAACCATGATTCGAGTTGGAACCGGCATATTTGGTCAAAGAGATTATAGTAAATAAAATCATGGAGGTAAAATCATGAGTATAACAGATAAATTTTTAGGTATGTTAAATCTCAATCAGGATTATTCAGAGGATGGATATGATGATAACGGGGATGATGATGGTTTCTACGAAAGGGATGTAGAAATGCCATCCAGAAGTCCGCAAAAGAGAAAGGAAAAAGAAATCGATTTTATCGATGATGATATAGAAGAAGCACCAAAAAAGCCAGTAAGAAATTCTAATATGCGTGTGGTAAAGAAGTCTACTTCTGGATTGGAAGTGGTGGTAATTAAACCTACTTCATTTGAGGAAGCAAGAGAAATTACAGATACATTGTTATCAAACAGAGCAGTGGTATTGAATTTAGAGGGCATTGAGATTGAACTTGCCCAGAGAATTATTGATTTTGCATCTGGTTCTACATATTCAATTAATGGTAAATTACAGAAGATTTCTAATTATATCTTTATTGTTACACCACCTAGTGTAGATATTTCCGGAGATTTTCAGGGAATTTTAGGCGGAGCATTTGATGTTCCATCCTTAAAGGGTAATTTTTAATGAATAAAGAAGAACAGCTCTTTGAAAAGCGTCTGCAGGAATTAGGGCGAATGGCTTATCAGAAGGAGATTGTCATGTTTACAGATTTTCTAAATCTGCATTATGTGCATCTTCTTCAAAAGGAAGCTCACAATTTTCCTGGAGTGCAGGTAGAAGCTTTTGGTGGATATGAGGGGGCAGAGCGCCAGATTGGGGCGTTTATCCCGGAGGATCTTTCTTATGAGTACAAGTATCCGATACAGATTCTAAAGATAGAACCGTTACACCCGAAATTTGCTGAAAAACTGAATCACCGTGATTATCTCGGTGGGATTTTAAATTCTGGCATAGACCGTAGTAAAGTTGGAGACATTCTTTGCAACGGCTCCTGTGCCTATGTTTTTTGTATGGATTCTATGGCTGATTTTTTGACAAGAGAGTTAACCAGAATCCGCCATACAGAAGTGAAAATAAGTCAGGTTACCTCTGCCGAACTGCCGGAACAGCGTTTTGAGGAAATAACAGGTAGCGTTGCCTCGGAGAGACTGGATTGTATGATGGCACTTGCCTTTCGGAACTCACGAAGCAGCATGGATAAGCTTGCAGAAGGGGAAAAGGTTATGGTGAATGGAGAGGTTGTTGTGTCTAACAGCCAGACGTTACAGGTTGGTGATGTGGTGTCTGTCCGTGGATATGGGAAGTTCCGCTATGCAGAGAAGATGAATATGTCTAAGAAAAATCGGCTTTTTGTGAAGGTGGAACGGTATGTGTAGAGATGCTTGGTTTACATAATTGTATTATGTAAACTAAATTGCAAAAAATGGTAGATGTTCATTGATAATGATATAAATTCTGGTTTGTGTAATTGTTGTATCATATTCGTTACCCGTCCGTGAATTGGCAGAAGGGGCTCCCAGGGGCAACTCCGACTTACACTGCAGGAGAGCCGCTTACTGGCATGGCATATTCCACGCA
>JBGVIB010000094.1:0-30881 GCA_045122835.1 Lachnospiraceae bacterium | reverse complement strand
AACCAGCCACCACCCAAAACAAGTATTATTAAAGCAAAACCTAACAGGGCATATTTTCCAAAATATTTTTCATTTTCCCATGCAGCTGTCTCTGCTTTCTTAAACGCTTCATATATTCTTTGAGCATCCAGAGGAGTAAATTTTAATTTTCTAACTGATATTTTTTTCATAATGTAATTTCCTATTAGCGATGTGCGCCGCAAGGCGCACTACAAAAATAGAGAGAACACGTTCCCTCTATTTTCTAACCCTATTAATTATTTCCCCTCAATGTTGCATTTCATTCCCCAATTAAAATACAACACGCTCATATAAATTCTCATTTATACTCTAAAAGGTTTTTTATGTTTTCCCTCAACAGGAACTATAATCAGTATACAATATTTTACATATTTTTCAAGAAAGTCTACCTAAATGTGGACGAACTCTACCCCAATGTTGATTTTACATAACTATTCAGAGCAGGACTGTGCTTCATCGACTAACAGGTAATTTTACTTATCGTACCTATCTTCAATCCATGGGTGTTCTGTGAGACAAAATAAGAGAACATGATACTATCATCTCCTCTTATTGGTATTATTTCTATAACTCACTGTCTATAATATCTATCTCACAAGCGTTTTCTGCGTCAATACATTTACATATAATCCATCCTTTTCCAGGAAAACATCGTATCCACCTTCAGGCATTCCATAGTATCCTTTGTAATTTTCGTCTTGTGTCAAATCACGAATACAAATATAATATTCATTCCCTTGCTCTAATTCATAATAAGATTCATTAGATATCATAATCCGTTTTTGCAAATCTTTTTTTGAAAGTTCATCTGTGTTTGTTTTTTCTTTCGTTTCTACATCTAAAGTATTCACATATTCTTCCATAGAAACTACACCACCACCAACTGCTATTTTTATATTTTTAGGTAGTGTTGCATTCTCTGGAAATATAACATCTAGTACCTCAACATTGTAGGTACTACTCGGCATTATCGTATTTTTTACGAAATATTTTGTTTTCTCTTTTGTTTTTACTCGAATTTTAACTAAATAATCCGTATTTTCCAAAACAATTTCTGGTTCTGTAACATCATAAGCCCAAGTACATTCTGCCGAAACATATGTATCTATTTTTTCTTTTGTTTCTTGTTTTGACTCAACCAATATAGTAGAATCATTATTGCCCTTTTTATCTGCTTCATCATTCAAGGCTGTTTTCTTTCCACTGCATCCAATACTTGAAAATATTGTAATTGCTAAAATGCTATATAATATTATTCTTTTCATATACAGTCCTCCCGCTTATTTTATCCACAATACACAATCTATCTTTCTATCGTTTAATATTTGTCATTTAAAAATGCATTAGCATCTGATGTAACACCTGTAGCAGTTCTATTTGAATACCCATACATAATAGACCATTTTTGATCCGAAGAATACGTATCTTTTCCTCCAAAAGCATGAAGCATTTCATGAACACATGTAACCGTTCTTCCTTTAGAGGTTTTTTTATCCATCAACGATTTATTTAATTCGATTTTACACCATTGCCAATCATATTTATCTTTGTCACTAACATTCATTGGGGTTTGAGATCCTGCTTGATATGAGTATGTGGATGCTACTGTTGTTGAATTAGCATCTGAATATTGATAAAAATCCATCTTTGATTGTTTCTTTTCTGTAGTTTTGCTCATCTTCATAGAGTTTGTATATCCCGCAGTCGGAATTTCGATTTCTGTTTCCGCTTCTCTAATATTACTTGCATAAACCACATCCGAAGAAACCCAATAAAATATACTCCCACCATTTATCATTCTTTTATTCCAACTTATCCTATCGGCCGCCTTAACACATATAGCACTAGAAAAAATCATACAAAACATAACGATAAAACAGCCAAATTTTTTTAATCTCCTTAATTTCATTTGCATTCCTCCCATAAATACACTTATAACTACTGATTCACCAAAGCAAAAGAATATACTCTTTTGTAAAAACACTAACATGTTTTTATTTATTTGTCAATTTTTACATAAATTGTGAGATTTTGACCATAAATCATGCTTTAGCGATACGCATTTTATATCGGTTTTGCGAGCATAGTGTCAAAGAAAGCATACCAAGTGAGTTTCTTAAAAAATAATAAAAGCGCGAGACGGGGATCGAACCCGCGACCCCCTCCTTGGCAAGGAGGTGCTCCACCGCTGAGCCACTCGCGCATGTCCTTAAGACATTATTGAGTATAGCACAGGGTTTCACATCCGTCAAGTACTTTTTTCAATTTTTTTCAATTTTTTAAATAATTGCAATTATTTAGTTACTGTTCACAGTATGCTGTGAACAGTAACATTATTTATGTAATTGCTCCATTCCTAAGATATAATTGATAAACTGCTGGGCTGTACGTCCGGAAATTCCGCCATGACTTAACTCCCATTTATTGGCTTCTGCACAAAGTTCCTCGTCACTCATTGTGATGCCTGCCTTATGAGCTAACTCCGTTACAATGTGGAAATATTCCTTCTGGCTTGGCTTTGAATAATTGATGGTAACGCCAAAACGATTCACCAGTGACAGCTTCTCCTCAATTGTATCGGAACGATGGATACCATTTTCATTTTTCACATCATCTCTGTCGCTCCATGTTTCTTTTATCAAATGACGACGGTTAGAGGTTGCATAAATTAAAATATTATCCGGCTTTGTTTCCACACCACCTTCAATGACAGCCTTAAGGAATTTATATTCAATCTCAAATTCCTCGAAGGACAGGTCATCCATGTAAATGATAAACTTATAATTGCGGTTCTTAATACCGGCAATCACATTAGACAAATCCTTGAACTGGTGCTTATAAATTTCAATCATGCGCAGGCCGCTGTCATAAAATTCATTGACAATCGCCTTGATACTGGTAGATTTACCCGTACCGCTGTCACCGAACAACAGGGCATTGTTGGCTTTTCTGCCTTCCACAAAGGCTTTTGTGTTATCTACTAATTTTTTCTTCTGAATTTCATATCCTACCAAATCATCTAACATAACCTTATCCATGTTATTAATCGGATGGAAAATTACCTTGTCATCTTCACCGGAAGAAATGCGGAATGCCTTATTCAGACCAAACATGCCTACACCGTATGCCTTATAAAAATCGGTCACATTCTGGAAAAATTCATTTTCATCTGCTGCTTTTTCTAACTTTTCGCTGAGCATCTGCACTTTTTCACTGACGTTCTTATTGTACATCAACTCTTTTTTCACGATTGCCTGATAATTAGAAATTCTGCTGAAGCAATCCATATTCAGCTCTGCTTCTAACCAGCTAAAATCATAGTCAAACAGCTCTTTAAAAGCCTTAAAATCATTTTTTGCAAAGTAATTCACACTGCCCTCACTGGCACCTACTTTTTCGCAGGTGATACTAAATGGATTCTCATTGGTAATCAGTAAAAAGGTCAGGTAATTGTGCCACAGATTTTTATCGAAACCGTAATCAGTAGCTACTTCTAACAAACGTTTGATCTGCTTTAATACTCTTGTAGTCAGCTCATCTTTTGACTGTGTTTTTTCCTTTGCATGCTTGCAAATGTCGCTTAATTCCATGAGGATAGAATCGGCTGGCATGTCTCCGTAGATGAGTAATTTAGGTACAATATGGTTCATGATGTTTTCCTTCTTTCTGCTATGTGAAATTATCTTAATTCGTAACTATTCAGCACCCTCATAGTTACCTTAATTCTATATATTGCCAAATTGGAATGCAGGGCACCGATATGTTCCTCTGCATTCCAACTGAAAATTATAGCACCATTCATTCGATTGTCAAGATTTATGCCTATTGCAATGGGCACAGTCTCCATTGCAGCCACCACAGCCGGTTCCTTTGCGCTTCCACATGTAACGAACAGCCACTAGGAACCAAATTGCAACAACAAGTAGTATGAGTATACTTATCCAATCCATGAGTTTTTCCTTTCTCAATATCCAATTCATTATAGATGCTTAGTAACTATTCAGAACAAACTTTTTAATAATCTATTGGTTTACTTAAAACAAACAACAAACCACATGTACCAAGAGTGATACCACCCACGCAATTTGGCACTGTGCAAATGCCACCAGAACGGCGTATTTTTTGCCCATCTCGCGGTTTACTGCAGCAATTGCGGCAACGCATGGTGTGTACAATAAAGAAAATACTAAAAATACCACTGCCATTTCGGTTGTGAACAACGTACTGATTGCGGAGGTACTGCCGCCAAGAAGGACTGTCAATGTGCTGACTACGCTTTCCTTTGCAGTAAATCCGGTAATCAGTGCAGTGGAAATTCTCCAATCATTTAAACCAAGTGGTGCGAAAATCGGGGCAATCACACTGCCTAACATTGCTAACAAGCTGTTTGCGGAATCCTCCACCACATTTAAACGTGCATCAAAGGTCTGCAAAAACCAGATAATAATGGATGCCACAAAGATTACCGTAAATGCTCTTGTGACGAAATCCTTTGCCTTGTCTCCAATTAATCGCAGTACACTTTTCGGGCTAGGCATACGGTAATTTGGCAATTCCATAACAAACGGAACCGGCTCGCCCTTATAAACAGTGTGCTTTAATATCAGTGCAACGATAATACCTACCACAATTCCTGTCACATATAAGCCTATCATCACCAAGGCTCCGTATTTTGGGAAAAATGCGGCGGTAAATAATGCATAAATCGGTAATTTTGCAGAACAACTCATAAATGGTGTCAGCAAAATCGTCATTTTACGGTCACGGTCTGATGGCAATGTTCTGGTTGCCATAATTGCTGGTACGGAACAGCCAAAGCCGATCAGCATTGGAACAAAGCTTCGCCCTGACAAACCGATTTTTCTAAGAGGTTTATCCATCACAAAGGCAACTCGCGCCATGTAACCACTATCCTCCAAAATAGATAAGAAGAAGAACAGCACTACAATGGTTGGCAAAAAGCTTAACACACTTCCCACTCCTGCAAATACCCCATCAATCACTAAGGACTGCACCACCGGATTGAGTCCGTAAGCGGTCAGTGCTTCATTGCAAAAATCGGTAAATGCTGCAATTCCTGTTTCAAACAAATCTGACAAAAAGCTTCCAATTAAACCAAATGTCATATAGAACACCAGTCCCATAATGCCAATAAATGCTGGGAGGGCTGTATATTTTCCAGTCAATATTTTATCAATAGCAATGCTTCGCTTGTGCTCCTTGCTTTCTGCCGGCTTCACTACTGTCTCCTCGCAGAGATTATCAATAAATCGGAAACGCATATCTGCTAAGGCTGCCTGCCGCTCTTTGCCGCTTTCATCCTCCATCTGCTTAATGATATGCTCTAACGTCTCAATTTCATTTTGCTCTAAATGAAGGGCATCCTGAATCAGCGTATCGCCTTCTACTAATTTGGTAGCCGCAAATCTGGTGGGTATTTTGTATTTATGTGCATGGTCATCTATCAGATGAATGATGGAATGGATACAGCGGTGCATGGCTCCATTGTCCTCGCCACCGTCCTCGCAAAAATCCATTCTTCCCGGACGTTCACGGAATCTTGCCACATGAATGGCATGCTCCACCAATTCGTCAATACCTTCATTTTTTGCTGCTGAAATCGGCACCACCGGTATTCCCAACGCTTCCTCTAACTCGTTGATATGTATGGTTCCTCCATTTTCACGAACCTCATCCATCATATTTAATGCGATAACCATAGGAATATTTAACTCGATAAGCTGCATGGTCAGATACAGATTTCGCTCTATATTCGTGGCATCTAAAATATTTATGATTGCTCGCGGACGGTCTTTTAACAAAAATTCTCTTGTTACAATTTCCTCGCTGGTATAAGGCGACAGAGAGTAAATGCCCGGAAGATCTGTTACCGTTGCTTCCGGATGATTGCGAATAGTTCCGTCTTTTCTGTCCACCGTTACTCCCGGGAAATTTCCTACACGCTGATTAGCACCGGTCAACTGGTTAAACAGCGTTGTTTTTCCACAGTTCTGATTGCCCGCTAATGCAAAGGTAAGCGGCTCACCCTCCGGTATGCTGTCCCCCCTCACTTTTGGATGGTAGACATGCATTTCACCCACACGGGGATGGGCTTTGGGCTTATGTTGTACTTGTTTTCTTGTGTATTCATGTGCGTCATGCACGTTTACGATTTCTATATGGGATGCGTCTTCCTTACGAATGGTTAATTCATAGCCACGGACACGCAGCTCAATCGGGTCCCCCATCGGTGCCACCTTTACTAATGTCACTTCAGTTCCCGGTGTCAGTCCCATATCCAGTATGTGTTTTCTCAGTGATATTTCGCTGCAATTGACTGAGGCAATGACAGCATCCATACCTACCTCTAATTTATCTAATGTCATTTGACCGCCTCCGAACAAATTGATATTAATTATCATTATCAACTTTAGATTAGGATAAACTAACTCGTTTGTCAAGAGGTTTTACAAAATCTTCCACTAAAAATCGGATACAACGAAACATACTGCATAAAATTAAGTCCCAGCAACGCTAACACTAATGGTAGCAACAATACCGCCGCAGAAAGCAACACCGTAGTAACCGTATTCCCGGTTTTTCCTGAAAGGAACAGGACAAACGTCGCCAGCACCGCCACACACAGAAGCTGCCAGAACACATGCAGCAGCAAAAGCATCCACACAGGCATCCATGCCGGAAAATCCTCAAAGCCAGCCAGACTCGTCACTGTGGCACCAGGTGATGGCAATCCATAATAAGTAGCCGCCTGATATATTTTTTCAGCAAACCATATAAAATATAGAACGGCTGATGCCCCCATACTAATTCCTATCCGGTATCCATACCAATCACTGCGCCCTCTAACGGTGGAGCGAATCAACTTCATAAGCCCCTTTTCCTGCTCTGTGGACAATACTGAGGACAGCAACACAATAAACACCATGCTAAGCCACAGAAAACCAGCAAGATTGCCGCTACCCTCCTGACCTAACAGGTAACAGTAGCCCTCCTCATAGACAAATTCCGCCTTCGGATGCTCTTTCACATACAAATACCGCTCATAGACGCGCTGAAAAGCCGGTTCAAAAGCAAGCTGACTTTGATAGGGAACCTTCATGCTCTCGCTTTCCTTCTCGGTAATTTCACCCTTTGCAAACATATCATCAATCTTTGCAATTTGAGCATAAATAGCTTCGTACTTCTCTTTTTCTTCTATAATACTTTTTTCTTTTTCCTCTGTAAGAGGACCCTTTAGTGTTTCCATCTGTTGGCGGTAGCGCACTTCATTTGGCGTCTGGTAATGGTTCGTATTTCCTGCCTGATACACCGTAATCACCAAAAATGCCGCCACTATCCACACGCCACGGTTACGCCAGAAGAAATGATAACATTCATGAAAAAATAGCACTGTAGCCGGTGTTCTTTTTTTATGATTAGGGATTCGTATGGTCTTTTTTAAGACAGATGCCTTACTTAACGCACCACTGCCTCTTTTTGCAAACACCACAAGATTCAAACCTACTAACAGCAACCAAATAACAACTGACAATATCATAAACAGTACATGAACAGACACAGGACGTCCGAACCAGTTCAACTGGTTATACTCACCTATGATATCCTGCGCCTGCAAAAAGCTCCAAAAATTGCAGTAATGAAGCCAATTCCACACAGATGGCGCCGGAATTGATGCATATAACACGGCACTGCCTGCTGCTAAAATGCCCCCTGCCACAAATACCCATCCAAATTGATCCGCTATGATGGTAAGCAGCACTAAAAATAATGTAAATAGCAGCAACATTACATATTTTCCTGCAAAGACCAGTGCAAGAAATTGCCCAACCGATAATTTCCACGGTACATTTATCAGACTTGCCACTGACTGTACCGCATTTTCCATGCCATACAAGCCATCTGTGATGCCATAATACAGCAAGCTTTCTATAAAAAGCTCACCTGCCATAATAAAAAGACTTCCTGCTAAGGATAGTATTTTTGCCGTCATACATGGTACTCTGCCCAAGGGCGTGGTGCGTATGACACTTAGCAGATTTTTCTTTTTTTCATCATAAATCAATAAACCTGCCAGCACAAAGGTGGCTGCTAAGAGCATAACATCTGTAATTTGCAGGGAAAGCAGTTGCTCCACCCATTCATAGGTGTAAAAACTGGTTTCCACTCCCTGCAGCGTATCATATTGCGCCACGGTCTTCTGAATGCTTTTTGCAGAATACCCCTCCTTATTTTCGCTGCCTGCAAAAATAGAAATACCGGACTGCCGCTTTCCCGTTTCCATGATTTCCTTTATATATGCTTCATAATCACTAGTTTTCTGCCACCTTCTATACATGGTTTCCAAAAAGAATCTTTCATCTTCTAAGGTGTCAGTAAACATAAGGTAATTGCCGGACTGCCACAGAGTTAAATAAGTGTTATACACATCTTCATTTTCTTTTTTACAGCTCTCTGCCATCCGTTTTCCCTGCTCATCGCCGAAGCTTTCATACCTATGCACTTCCTCAACAATGGAAACGCCTTGTATCCGCTCATAGGATTTTGTTAAAAATTCTGCCTTTTCTTCTTCCGTCATGGTAGACAGCATATCGTCAAACTTGTGACACGCCGATGCCTCCACTTTTGTATGACTATGACTGCTCTGATAAAATAGTACACAAAGCTGAACTAAAGCAAGAGCAAGAAGCATAATGAGAAAAGTACGTTTGCCCCACAGCTTACGAAATTCACTGGCTATCAGATGTATCATTTTCCTGCACCTCCCCAAACAGCTTCATGTACACTTCTTCCAACGTTTTCCCCGGTGCATAGCGTTCTACCAATTCCTCCGGCTGCCCCTTAGCTACAATATTTCCGGATTGTAATATAATAATTTCTCTGGCAATGGATTCCACATCCGAAACAACATGTGTGGCAATGAGAATAATTTTATCCTCTGCCAGAGAATGGAGTGTCTCCCGTACACGGACACGCTCTTTGGGATCTAAACCTGCTGTTGGCTCATCTAAAATAACCAGCTCCGGCTTGCCCAATAATGCTTGCGCCACAAGCAACCTCTGCTTCATGCCACCGGAATAGGATTTAATCTTATCGTCTAATCGTGAAGTCAAATTGACAAGTGCTGCCACCCGTTCAATTTCTTCCTCTGCTACTGACTTTTTTATTTCCTTCAAAGCTCCCATATAAGACAGGAAACGCCGCCCGGTAAAGGAATCGTACAAGCCCTGCTGCTGGGGAGCATATCCTAATATCCGCCTGTAGTCCCGATTGTTCCGAAAAATGCTTTTTCCTTTCCACAGCACCTCTCCATTATCGGGATGCAAATTGTCTGTCAAAATATTCATCAGCGTAGATTTCCCGGCTCCATTCGGTCCAAGCAAACCATAAATGCCAGGCTCCAATGATATAGACACGTTAGACAATGCCTGTTTTGCCCCAAAAGATTTGTTGATCTTTTTTATTTCCAGCATGTTACTCCACCTCCAGCATCGTTACTTCCCGGTAGTTTCCTACATTATTCAGATAATCTGATTTTTTAATCATGCCGTAATGGGTTTCTGCAGTTACTTCCTGGGTAACATCTGCCCAAGCCACATATTCCTCTTTATTCACAAAATCATACCAGACAAACAGAGAGTCACTGTTCTCTGAAACAATAGTCACCGGCGTTCCCTCGCTGGTCTGCAGGGTGCTTTCTTTTATTTCTCCTGTTTCTGTATTGATGAAATCATAGTGTGTGGCATCTGCATCCCACTCTACACCTAAGAGTATGCCATCCAGTTCATAGTCAATATTGTAGTTTTTTTCTGTTGGTATCGTTGTTTGCTCAAAAGACGCAAGGTCAATCTTGTCAATTCCGGTATCTTTTTCATAGGAAATATACAGACAACCATCCTTTACAAGTTCAGTATGTAACTGTGACTGGTCTATCTCTTTAAGCGTAGTAACGGCTCCTGTGTCTATATTTACACTTGTAATCTTGTAGACAGAATTTTCATAAGCAGCTCTAAATGCATTGTCATCAAAGATTTCTTCCTGCGTAAGCTCTTTTCCATAATCGTTCTCTGCCAGTATCAAGCTTCTGCCATAGCAGCCTAAAATGGTAGCGTCCGTACCTAACGACAGCACATCCTCCTCTTTCCCGCTCTCTCTATCAATTCGTATTAATTTCTTATCATAGCCTTTTGTGTAGGTGGTATTTCCCTCTGTCTCTGCTTCTAACTTCTTTGTTACTGTGTAAAAATAGTTGCCATCGCTAAAGAAATCTCCCTCTACGATCACACCATCCGGCAGCGTATGTATTTTTTCACGGTTCGTACCATCCAAATTCATGCGATATAATACGGGCGGTGTATCACTTGTAGTATTTATGTTAATAATCCCTGAATCAGATATGGTTTCTACAGTTGATGTACCTGCAGCGTCATATGGTGAAGCTGCCAGATACAAATATTCCCCATCTCCAAACAAATATAACCCTCCATACAGTATTTCTTCCGGAATCACAGCACTGCAGTCCTCACTGTCATGCTTACAGTTTGGTTTATTGCACAATACAATTTGCTCAGCCGTCTCATAATCTACATAGGCGATGCAATTCAAAGAGAGGCCATCCTCTGTTTCTTTTGTAATCAAGGAGTATCTTCCATTCTCTGTATCGTAGCTGTCATGAAACAATTTGTCGGTAAGCTGTATCAGGTCGTTGTTTTTCTCATTTTGCTCTGTTTTTGTTTCCGTTTGTTCCTGCTTCTCATCTCCTGAGGTGGTGGCTTCTGCCTCCGAAGGAGTAGTCGGCTGTGAAACGGTGTTGTCTGCCGAACACCCGGTCATGGTAATCATCATTGCAACTGCTAAAACTGGTAATTTGTATTTTTTTATCATAAACTCTCTTTCCTTTCTAAGCAGAAAAAGTGGATGCTATCTGCTCATTTGCATAATAGCATCCACTTGTATCTGAAATGTATCTGTTAAATTTTTTGTAACTATGAGGGTACTGAATAGTTACCAATTTTTTATACAATAGAAAATCCCAATACCCATTGTTCTTCATTTTCCTGAAAGGATAAGGACAAATGTGCCTTGTTGGAAATCATACTGTCCCCGTTCTCGTACCAGTCCTCTAAAATATCTAAATTCAGATAGGTGATAAATTCTTTCATCACCTTTTTCTTTAATTCTGCATTTAGCTGTTTTTCCTCTGTCTTTGGAAAGGAAAGTCGCAGTATTTTCTCCGATTCCACATCATAATCATACTGCACTTGTAATTGTCCATCATAAATTTGGATTATATCATACTCACCATAAGACTGCTTTATGGTACATTCTATGTTTTTTGGCTCGATAAACATAGTCAATATATGATTCAGGTTCTCATATTGTGTTAATTTTGCAAATTCCGTCTCTGTCTCTGCCTCACATTTCTCTATCTTGTCGCTCTCGTCCTCTGCTTGAAGGACTATGGCTTCTGACAGTACCCCATTACTATCGTTACCCTGTTCCTCACCATAATAGCTGCCTAATAGCTTATGAATACGATAAACTAGCGGAATGTCGCTTATCTCACTGCTTAGGGAAAAGTCTACTTTGCTTAAAGGATGATTGGCTGCGTACAGGTGCCTGTCGGAAATGGCAAACCAAACTATAGGAGCGGCAATAATACAACACAGAAGTGCGATTGCAGAGATTAGGCAACATAGGTTTTTCATTGTTTGCTTCATGTATCTCTCCTTACTACCCGTCCATAAATTATGAAAATTGCTTCACAGCTACAGATGCAAATTGCACTGATGAACACTGTTTGTTGGCACCCACCAGTGCAATTTTTCGCCTGCAATAATAAAACAATTCTGACAATTCAATATTGCATTGGCATTTTATAATTACCTATGCTCTACATTCAGGATGGAAACAACAATGTCACTGTCGTTCCTTCCCCCAGTTTACTGTCTATGTTCATCTGAATTCCTAAGGTTTCACAGATGCGCACACTGATGGTTAAGCCTAATCCGCTTCCACCGGATTGGCGGGAACGGGATTTATCTACCATGTAAAATGCTTGTGTGATACGCCCCAGTTCTTCCTCTGCAATGCCACAACCGGTATCCTGAATGGTAAATTGATATCCTTCCGGTACGGTGCGCCCTTGCAGTGTTACAGTTCCTGCTTGTTGCTCTGCGCAGCTATGATCGGCATTTTCAATTACGTTTCTTAAAAGGGTAACTACTAATGTGGGTTCTGTCTCTATCTGTGCAGATTCTACCTGACAATGCAAAACAGCATATTGCATGGAATCTTTTGTGACACGTTCGGCGGATTCTGCCAGCCAGTCAGTGTACACGAGACGCTTTTCTAGCTGCTCTCCTCCAATTCCTAACATTTTTAACAAGGTCTTGGAAAGTGATTCTAAACGCTTGCACTCCCGATAAATATAGTCTGCCGACTTGATTCTCAGGCTTTCATCACTGCCATCATTTAACAACAATTTGGAATACCCTATCATGGCTGTCATTGGTGTTTTTAATTCATGGGAAAAGTCTGATACAAACTGTTCTCTGGCTGCCACCTCTGCCTCTAATTTCTGCACATGTTCCTCAATGGACTGCGCCATCACATCAAAATTCTGGCTTAATTCTCCGATTTCGTCATGACTTTTTATGTTGGTGCGCCGGGTATAATTTCCTGCTGCAATCTGGGTGCTTGTTTCACTTAATTTTTTTATATTTCGTGTCAAAAATACTGCCAACATCCAGACAAGCACAACAGATACAGCTAACAACACAATATCTAATTTGATAAATGCCTGAATCTGCCTGTCTCTTTCTGTAAATACAGAAGTGATATCAAACTGGTTCAACAACCAGATTTGCTTTTGTCCAATGTCAATTTCAGATGCAACAAGCAGATAGCGGCTCCCTTCTTCTTCATAGATACGGTAGCTGCCATCTGCCTCATTGCGGTATGCTTGGATTGTGTCATTCAGCTCTGAAATGTTTTTGAAAATAATGTCTCCGTCCTTCTCATAAACCACCATACGAACGGTGTCATTGCCGTAGCTGTCCATTTTTCCGGCAAAGCCTGCCACCAGCTCTGTAGAGTATGCCTGACCGTTTTCTAATGCATTTCTAAGGTTGGATTCTAAGGAATAGCGGTTCATGATATGCTGTTTTGTACCATTTTCTATGATGGTGTCGTAAGCGACCTGATAATTCTGCTGAATGGTTACCATGCCGCCTGCGGTGAAAAACAGAGCTATAATGATACTGGTTCCCAGTAAAATTTTTGTGGAAAATCGCATAGTTCTCTCCATTCCGCCACTGTGGCAGCAATAAAATCAGTAGTTATCCTATCAATCGCCTGCAGGCACTTCTGTCAGCATATACCCCATGCGAAATACCGTCTTAATTTCTTCTTTCCAGTTTAATTTTTTCCGCAAACGCTGAATATGCAAATCAAGAGTTCTGCTGTCACCTGCATATTCCATTTCCCAGACTTTTTCAAATAAATCTTCACGGTAAAGCAGCACATTTTTATTCTGCATCAACACAACTAACAGTTCAAATTCCTTCGGCGTAAGGTTCACAGATACTCCATTTTTAATGACCTGTCTGGAGGATAAATAAACGGTTACATCCTGAAAGAACAAGGTGTCTCTGCTTTTTCCATAACGCCTGAACACGGCTTCCACCCTTGCTAATAATTCTTCCATATCAAAGGGTTTCACCATGTAATCATCAGCACCCATTTTCAGACCTTTTATTTTATCTTTTACCGTGTCCTTGGCTGTAAGGAAAATTACCGGAATGTTCATAGGACGAATATATTCCATCAACTCATAGCCATTGACCTTTGGCATCATGATATCTAAAATCACAAGGTCAAAGCTTTCTTTCTCTAAGGCATCTGCGCCCTGCTCCCCATCAAGGGCGCAGGTACACTGATACCCAGCTTTTGTAAGCTGAATCTGTATTAATTCTGCAATTGCTGCTTCATCCTCTACAATTAATACCTTAAGCATTGGTATCCCTTCCACTAAATTATTCTGGCTGGCTATACTTCTTACTCTGTGCAGCAATC
The DNA here is from genome assembly GCA_045122835.1 of Lachnospiraceae bacterium. Classification (GTDB taxonomy): domain Bacteria; phylum Bacillota; class Clostridia; order Lachnospirales; family Lachnospiraceae; genus JBGVMW01. The sequence continues at coordinate 16,766 of JBGVIB010000094.1, read as the reverse complement.
AACTCTAAATCATCAAAGTAGTTAATTTTCATAGCAGCCTTTACCTCATGAAGTGTCTGTGCGGCTACTTCTCTTGCTGCTTCACTACCTCTCTTTAAGATCTGGTAAATTTCCGGAATATCCTTCTCGTACTCTTTTCTTCTTGCTCTGATTGGCTCTAATTCTTCCTGAAGAATGTTGTTTAAGAATTTCTTTACCTTCACATCTCCTAAGCCGCCTCTTGTATAATGGCCCTTTAATTCATCCAGATTTGCATATTCTGGCAAATATCTCTCAAAATGCTCCTGCTTACAGAAAGCATCCAGATAAATAAATACGGTATTGCCCTCTAAATGTCCCGGATCGCTTACCTGTAAATGCTGTGGATCGGTATACATACTCATGATTTTCTTTTTTACATCATCTGCTGTATCTGCTAAATAAATACAGTTGCCTAATGACTTACTCATTTTTGCCATACCGTCCGTACCCGGCAGTCTCATACATGCTTCGTTCTGTGGAATCAATGCTTCCGGCTCCACTAATACCTCCTCATAAACGGAATTGAACTTACGAACGATTTCTCTTGCCTGCTCAATCATTGGCAGCTGGTCTTCTCCTACCGGTACTGTAGTTGCCTTAAATGCAGTAATATCAGAAGCCTGGCTGATTGGGTAAGTAAAGAAACCTACCGGTATGCTTGCTTCAAAATTACGCTGGATAATCTCTGCCTTAACGGTTGGGTTACGCTGTAATCTGGATACTGTTACTAAATCCATGTAATAGAATGTAAGCTCTGTCAGCTCCGGAATCATGGACTGAATGAAGATAGTGGATTTTGCAGGATCTAATCCACATGATAAGTAATCTAAGGCTACCTCAATAATATTTTGTCTGATTTTCTCTGGATTTTCAATGTTGTCTGTCAATGCCTGGGCATCGGCTATCATGATATATACTTTGTCGTAATCTCCTGAGTTCTGTAATTCTACTCTGCGCTTTAAAGAACCTACATAATGTCCCACATGCAATCTTCCTGTTGGTCTGTCACCTGTTAAAATAATTTTGTTTGCCATTTTATATTTCCTCCATAATTTGAATGAATAAAGCGTGTAAACACTTACTTTTTGCAATAATCTGTTGTGATTTTCTAGTATATAAAAAACTCCTATCCTACAAAGGATAAGAGTTGTAATTTGCCACCTATGTATACATACTATCATATGCGTCCCATGTAACGGTTGGGAGATTCCGTCAACGCCTACTGCTATCGGTTCGGGTTGCCCTCCTGAGCCCATTCGGTCACACTCCGGCTACCGCATTCCCACCATCTGCGGCTCTCTGAAAGCGTTCTATGCACCTACTTTTCTCAGTCATTGGTTTCGCTGTATTGCTACTGTCAACTATACCATTGTAACCTAGCGTGTGTCAACTTTAAAAATTGTGGTTGTGCTACCTTTGAATCATGTTGGATTCCCGTTCGGCTGAGAGTGGAGACGCAGATTGGTAACAGAGACATGGCTCCAAGATGTAAGTTGTTCTAAGGAATTTTGCTTGTTGCTAAGAGCAAATCGGGAAAATATGGAAAGCCGACAACCGCTAGTTGCCATATTTTCCCGATTAACGCAACAAACAAAATTTCTAAGAACTACTAACATCTTTCCGAACAGTCTCTGTTACCAATCTGCGCCTCCTCTCTCAGCCTAGCCATGACAAAACCTCTAATTCTTGTGTTTTTTGATAGATGAAGATTTTATAGTTATAATCCTACTTACGAAATGATAAATTGTTTTCCGACACAACATATTGATATGTAGATAATTTAGAAAACATATATTGTTGAAACATTCGGAAAGGTAGGCTGAGGATGGCAGAGAAGCTTGCCCTACGGGACTGTTCGGAAAGGCATTAGTGGTTCTTAGGACGGCGTCTTTGTGCGTTAAGTGCGAAATTACGCTTCTATCGCGTGCTTTTCGCACTTCGTTTTACGCACAAAGACCCGTTCTTAGAACCACTTATGCCTTGGAGCCCTGTCCCGTAGGGCAAGCTTCTCTGTCATCCTCAGCCGGACGGGTATCCAACATAATTCCACATACAATCCAGCATTTCAAGACTTTCCCCCATAAAAATAACGCAGCAGATACCACATTTCCCTGCCACGTTATTTTTCCATCTATTATCGCATTTATAATTACACAGTTGTACAGCTAATCACGGTGTAACCAGCATCCGTTACCACCTTTGTCAGTGCTTCATCAGACACTTCCTTGGACAATGTAACCAATACCTCCTTCTTATCTAAATCTACCACTGCCTCAGCTGCACCATCCACTCCCATGAGAGCTTTCTCTACATTAGCTTTGCAATGTCCACATGCCATTCCCTCTACAATCATTACTTTTTTCATAGTATCCTTTCCTTTCTGTTCTTCCTTGTTCGTTTGTTCTTTATTTTCAACGGTTGGTTCAACCGGAACCGTGCTTGCTACTGGCTGGTCTCCTTTAAAGAAACGGAGGCGCAAGGCATTTAGCACCACACATACCGAGCTGGCACTCATTGCCGCAGAGCCTATCATTGGGCTTAAACGAATGCCCCAGATTGGGTAAAGCACACCTGCTGCCACTGGGATTCCTAATGTATTATAAAAGAATGCCCAGAACAAATTCATGCGGATATTGCGGATGACGGAGTGGCTCAACTGAATAGCAGTTACCACATCATACAGAGAATCCTTCATTAGTACCACATCTGCGGAATCCACCGCAATATCCATTCCGGCTCCTATGGCAATTCCCACATCGGCTCTTGTCAGTGCCGGTGCATCATTGATGCCATCGCCCACCATTGCCACCTTGTGTCCTTCCTCCTGAAGCTTCCGTATGCAGGCTTCTTTTTCGGTTGGCAGCACATCTGCTATCACTTGTTCAATTCCCACTTCCTGCCTGATGGCTTCTGCTGTGACCTGATTATCACCGGTCAGCATGACTACATGGATTCCGGATTCCTTTAATTTCTCTATAGCTGCACTGCTGTCTGAACGTACCGTATCTGCCACTGCGATGATTCCTGCAAATGCTCCATTTTTGAAAAATAATAATGGTGTCTTTCCTTCCTGTGCCAAACGATGGATTTCTTTTTGAAGGATTGCTTCCACCTCTTTTGTCAACTTCTGATTTTCCTGTATAAAGGCAAAATTACCTGCTACATATTTTGCTCCCTGCAATGTTCCACGAATGCCTCTGCCTGAAATCGCTTCAAATGTTTCTACCGTTGGAATAACAACGCCCTCTGCCTTTGCTTTTTCCACAATCGCCATGGCGAGAGGATGCTCACTTCCCAGTTCCACCGCTGCTGCCTCTGCTAAAAATGTACGTGCATCCATATTGCCATCTGCCACATAAATATCAGTAACAGATGGATGACCGGAAGTGATAGTTCCCGTCTTGTCGAGGACAATCGTATCAATGCAGTGGAGTGTTTCTAAACTTTCTGCGGATTTAATTAAAATTCCGTACTCCGCTGCTTTTCCCGTTCCTACCATAATGGCAACTGGTGTAGCCAGTCCCAATGCACATGGGCAGGAAATCACTAGTACAGAAATGGCATTTGTCAATGCAATTTCAAAGCTTTCGCCTGCAAGGAGCCAGACAAAGGCTGTGAGTAGCGCAATCCCAATAACTACAGGCACAAATACACTGCTGACCTTATCTGCCAAACGGGCGATTGGCGCTTTTGTATTGCCGGCTTCATCCACCAGTCGGATAATCTGAGCCAAAGTAGTATCATTTCCCACCTTGGAAGCCTGAAAATGAAAGCTTCCATTTTTATTCATAGATGCCGAAATCACCGAGTCACCACAATGTTTTTCCACTGGAACACTTTCTCCGGTAATGGCTGACTGATCTACATATCCATAGCCTTCTGTCACAATACCATCCACGGGTATGCGCTCACCGGGACGAATGACAACAATATCCCCCATAACTACCTGCTCTGCCGGAATGGTCTGCTCCCTGCCATCCCGAATAACCGAGGCTGTCTTTGGTGCCAGATTGACTAGCTTTCCTAATGCATCGGAGGTCTTTGCCTTTGACTTCGCTTCTAAATATTTTCCTACAGTCACCAGCGTGACAATCATAGCTGCGGATTCAAAATATAAAGCATGAGCATACTCATGAACCACTTCCATATCGTTGTGACCAAAGCCATACGCCATTCGGTAAATGGAAAATATGCCATACAGCAATGCTGCCAAAGAACCCATTGCCACAAGAGAATCCATATTTGGCACCCTTTTTATGAGTGCCTTTATGCCTGATTCATAAAAATGTTTGTTCAACATGAGAATCGGCAATGTCAGAAACAACTGTGTCAGTGCTAAAATCAAAGCATTTTCCATTCCTTCCAATATAGGAAATGTTGGCAAGCCTATCATTGGTCCCATGGCAATATACATAAGAGGAATCAACAGAAGCACCGAATAGAACAAACGATGTCCCATTGCTTTTCGCTCCTCCTCTGCACGGCTTTGTCTGGACTCCCATTCAGTGCGGAAATTACTTCCTGCTTCTGCCGCCTGTTGCTGCATATATACACCATATCCAATGGCTTGTACAGCATTCATAATTGTTTCGTCATTTGTCTGTGTTTCCTCATAGGCAACCTGCATCTGACCAGACAGCAGATTCACATTTACTTCACTTACACCTTCTATTTTCTTTACGGCACGCGTGATATTCGCCTGACAGGCGGCACATGTCATGCCGGTGATTTGATATTTTTCTTCCTTCATAACATACTCACTCCCTGTGTTACTTTTATTTTCCTAACTATTCAGTACCTTCGTAGCTTACCAATATTATTATGAATTGCATGTCACCACTACGATTTCATACGGGCCGTGCAGTTCAGCACAGTCATGTCCTGAATAGTTACTTATTTTCTATTGTACTGCATAATAAGAGTTACTTCAGCTTCTTCATAAGCTCAACCGCTTCTTCCATAATCTCAGTATTTCCCTTTTGTATCTCCTCTACTACACAAGTGTCCATGTGCTCCTTTAAAATAAGATATCCGAAGGACTGCAGGGCACTTTCTACCGCAGCTATCTGGGTAAGGATATCTCCACAATACCGATTATCCTCTAGCATTTTTCCAATGCCGTTCATCTGACCTATCATGCGATTTAAACGGTTCTGGAGCTGTTTTGCTGTCTCCTCACTTCTTGGTGTGGATTTATGTCTGCAAGCACATCCTACTACTTGTGATGGTTCTGATTCCTTTTGCTTCATAGGTGCCTCCTTATATACCCCCTATAGGTATTTTATTCTTTTACATTTTATACCCCCAGTAGGTATTTGTCAAGACTAGTGGCGTTTGTCCATTTATTTAAAAGTTCAGCACAGTCATATCCTGAATAGTTAAGTAATATCAATACAAAAGGTGTAAAGTCTTAGTAGCTTAATAAGACTTTACACCTTTTTATTGTTCATCTATGTTTTGCTGTTATGAGATTCTTTGGAGCTTTTCGCTATGTTCTGTTACTACTTTTTTGAGTATGGATATATCCTGCTTCATTGTTTCATAATCTTCCACATTGTCTTTGTATCTATCGTAAGTTGAAGTGTAGCAGGATTCGATGTTCTGTAATCGTGGTAAAATCACATTTTCCTGTGCCAATTCAATTTTCTTGACTCTGCCTTTAATGTCTTGAAGATCATTTCGGATAGGTTCAAGCATATTCGATAATGCCAGTAAAATTTCGTTATCTGTCATAACATCCACTCTCCTTTTTCCTTATACTATCATAATCATTTTCAGGTGTAAAGCCTTATTAAATTGTCAAGGTTCACTCGTTGAAACTATAACTGCGAATGCAGCTATTTGCTTGATTTCAGCCTGAACTATTCCCCAAACTATAGCATGAATATTTCTTTTTCATTTTACACCACAAACAGATATTTATCAAGACACCATGCATACATTCTTAAGAACAAACTGGTACATCGTTTCGTAAATAACTATACCATTCACGCAGAATATTTTTATCATGTGCAATCAGGAAAATAGAAAACTAACATTTTTCTCCCCGTTCTATCACCTTCACCTCCGGAATCCCATTCGCCTCCGTCAAAGCTGCCTTCGCCAGCTTATCTGCTTCCTCATTATAATAATCTCCCGTATGCGATGCTATCTTCTGAAAAGAAATCGCAATCCGCTTCCCATTCGCCTGCATATACTCCGCATATTTCTTTGTCAACTCATTTTTTGCCTTCCATCCATTCGTTGCCCACATTTCAATACCTGCATAGTCGTAGCAGATTTTTACTGCGGAATATCCATTTTTCACACACCACTGGACAGCAAACATAGCACCTAACATTTCGCCGGTAACATTGCGCAACGCCACCGATTCCGGTTTGTCTCCATTACCGGACTCACGAATAATCTGACCATCCGGCAAAAGTAAAATGCACCCAAATGAATATCTGCCGATTTTCACATCAAAGCTACCATCCACATAAGCAACCACCTGATCCGGCAAGCCTTGCACTGTATTTTTCTCTGCCACACTCACCCCTGCAGTGCTTTCCCCGAGATACTCCTTTGCTTCCTCCATCGTAAAGAAACCTCTAAATTCCGCCCCCGGATATCCATCAACAGAAGCTTTGCAGTCATTCCAACTCTCAAATATGCCAGTTGTTTTTCCCTTTCTTACCGCGTAAATTTTCTTCTTCGCCATACAGCCTCCTTATATGTGTCTAATTTTCCTAATTGTCAGCACTTATTTTATATAATAAATCATTTAATTTTCATAGTATATAAAAAGTAACTGCTCCATTCTCTGATAATATAGCTGCTCACAATATATACAAGCAACCATATTACTAGTACACACTACACTAGGATATGGAACAGTTACAATATATTAATAGGTCGCTGGTATGCGATACATCATCATTACATAACCCATTTTCTTTTCATTATACACGGATGATGCCCACTGAATGTAGCCATTATACAATATCGGCTGAGCCGAATTATCCATGATATATCCGGAATATTTTTTACTATATATCTTCTTACCGGTATTATCTACTACAACATAATTCAATGTATTCTTTTCACCAACGGTAGACTGATACAGAATGGCAAATCGGTCATCGGATAGTTTCACCATTTTGGTATCATTAATCCTCACATTGGTAGTCTTTGGATTATTTTGAGTCAGCCAGATGCGTTTACACTTGCCTGTCTCCCGGTTAATCACTGCCAGATATACATTATGCTTCAACGTAACATATTTTCCATTTTTCGTTTTCACACTGCCATATCCGGTAACACCTTTCACCTTATACTTATGTGGTTGTGCTGTTCCACAAATAAGAACATTATCCTTGCCAACCTCCATGCCACCAACGCTTGCACCAGTATAATTCTCACCGATTTCGCCTAATAATTTAAATGCGTCTGTATTTGAAGATGTTTCTTCCTTTGTTCCATAATTTGTTATACTCGTTAGACAAATACTTCTAGGGTATGCATCTCCATGATTTGTCAGATAAAGAGAATTGTCCTTAAATTTAACATACTGGTCAAATGAATGGCTGACATAGGAATCGTCTGTGTCATCCCATTTCATGGTCTTTGTGTCAATTGCAAAAGTAATATTCGACTGGTGGTGCAGTCCATCATCATGCACATACATCGTTCTTGCTGTATGAATGTAAAGAAGCGAACCATTCATGTCCATCCGACAGGAGCCATACGCAAATGGCTGATAAATTCCTTTGAATGCATTTGTTGCACTTCCTTTTATATTAGCCGTCTTTTTTAATTTCCACTTACTATCATACTGCATAACTTTAATGACAGTCTTCTTATCCTGTTCCTTATAATTATTGTAACCCACTGCCACATAGAAATTGCCATCAATTCCAGCATAAAAACCACCATAGGTGTCATATGTTCCTAGCTTTACTGTCTTTTTGCTTTTATAATTCATTTTGGAATCAAAGGCGTAAATGTTTAACTTCCTATCTTGCACAGCAACTGCATAAAATTTTCCATTTGCTACATAATAACCTGTAATATTACTATATTTTATCTTGGAAATCTGCTTTGATCGCGCCTTACCTGAAATTGGAATAAAACCAGCTAAGGAATTGGAAGCAGCACCTTCCCCATCATCATACAACGCTTTTATGCGATAATAATAAGTCACACCTTTATTTCTTTTTTCTGAAAATGTATTCACACTTGCATCCACTTTTTTAATGCAGGTATAGTTTCCATTTTCATCAGTACTTCGATAAATCCGGTAACCGAGCACTCCCAGAATCTGTTTCCACTGTAAATGGAATGTGCTTCCCTTCACCTGTAAAGATTCTAACTCCGGTGCCATTTTACAGGCAGTATAGGAGGTATAATCCACCCAGCCATCATCTTCCCCTTTTACCATTGTATCTCCCAAAGACACATAGGTTTGTACTCCGTATTGATACGCTACATCATGAGGTACATATATCGTTGCAGACGTCACAGAATCTCCCTTTATATCTGCCACTACTTCTAACTTATCTTGTGCTTTTTGTGGATAACGAAGAATCCTGTAACCTGTAACACCTGTTACTTTTTCCCACTGCAATGTAAGCTCATTTGCACCAGTCTGCTTAATATCTGTGATCTCTGTACCATCCGGCTTTACAAATACATTCACTGTACGAGTAACATCCTCACAGCTCACTGTAACTGTGGTGGCACCTACACCGCATATTTGACAATCCCAATCTATATACTTCCAACTCTCCCCAGCAGGTATGGCAACAGTGGTAGTATCTGCAGCGAACTGTAACACAGATGGATTCGAATTGGTCAATGTAACCGTTGCTACCCTTCCATACGTGGTAATGCTGCTGGAAATCTTGCTACGATTCACATTCGTTTCCCAATCTGGCGCCTTAGATGGATTTGGATAATAATTATCTAATACAATATACCCTTGCCCATATGTATTATTTATATATATGTTTGCCTGCTTCTGTTCTTCTGCCCAAACTGCTACGCTTTTTCCCTGCCATATACATACTAACAAACAAGTGAGCATCACATATAGCAAGCTTGCTCTTATTTTCTTCATATTATATCTTTCCCCTCTAAACAATTAGACATTTGCAAAACAACAATCTGCCCCAGCAAACTGACTTACTTTTACAAATGTCTAACTTCAATATTCAATATTTATATTTTATTCCAATACTAATTTTGCACCACCATAAATTCCGGCATCATTGCCAAGTGTTGCCAATGCAAACTGTACACCAGCACAGCCGTGGAATACATGTGCCTTAAATCCTTCTTTAATATAATCTAAAAGTACTTCACCGGCTTTTGATACACCACCGCCGATAACAATCACTTCCGGGTCTACCACTGCACATACGTTAGCAATGGCTCCACCTAAATATTTACCAAACTGCGCTGCAACCTGCTTTGCCACTTCGTCACCTGCTTTTACTGCATCAAATACGTCTTTTGCAGTAATGTCATCTTTTCTTAATACAGAAGGAGTATCACAGCTTACCAGTATTTTCTTTGCCACACGAACAACACCTGTTGCAGATGCATACTGCTCTAAGCATCCCTGATTGCCACATCCACAGCAGTCTTTTTCATCATCCTCCACATGAAGATGGCCTACTTCACCGCCTGCTCCATGATAACCAGTTACAATACTTCCGTTAATGATAATACCACCACCAACTCCGGTTCCTAATGTAAACATTACTATGTTAGATGCGCCTTCACCGCCGCCCTTCCACATTTCTCCAAGAGCTGCCACGTTAGCGTCATTACCTGCTTTTACCTTAAGGCCCGTCATATCAGAAAGAATCTGTGCCACCGGAACCTTATCATTCCAGCCTAAATTTACTGCTTTATTAACTACACCATCACGGCCAACAGGCCCTGGCACACCAAGACCAATTCCTAATACCTGGTCTTTTGTAATCTGCTTTTCTTCCATTTTAGAAAGAACTGCTTCCGCTACATCCTCTAAAATTTTATTCTCTTTCGAACGTGTTGGGATCTCCCATTTATCAATTACAATTCCTGCTTCATTAAATAAACCAAGCTTTACTGTAGTTCCTCCTACATCTGCTCCAAAACAATATTGTACCATAATTCCTCTCCTTATCTCTTTTTTTATCTGCGACCTTTTGCCAGGTTCTCCTGTACACGCTTGTACAGCTCCTGTGCTGCATTATATCCCATTTTCTTCTGTCTGTAGTTAATCGCTGCAGATTCACAGATGATTGCTAAATTACGTCCCGGACGGATTGGGATTGAGTGACATACTACTTTATTACCTAAAAATTCAGTATATTCCTCCTCAAGACCAAGACGGTCGTATTCTTTATCTCTGTTCCAGTCTTCTAACTTAATAACCAAGTCAATGGAATGGGTTTCTTCTACGCTTTCTACACCAAACAAAGTCTTTACGTCAATAATACCGATACCGCGAAGCTCGATAAAATGTCTTGTAATATCCGGTGCAGAACCAATCAATGTATCATCGCTGACTTTTCGAATCTCCACCACGTCATCTGTAACAAGACGATGACCTCTCTTAATCAGCTCTAAGGCTGCTTCACTCTTACCGATACCACTTTCACCCATAATCAGAACACCTTCACCGCATACATCAACAAGTACACCGTGAATAGAAATCATTGGGGCTAACTCTACCTTTAACCAGCGGATAATCTCAGCCATAAAAGAAGACGTTGTCTTATCAGATAACAAAATCGGAACACCTTCTTCAATTGCCATCCGTAACATATCCTCATCCGGCTCTGATGAATTACAATATATCACACAAGGCACATGATACTCCAATAGGCGCTTATATACCTGAAGCTTACGCTCTCTGGTACATGACTGCAAATATGTGTACTCTACATATCCAATAATCTGCACACGCTCAGAATCAAAATGATCAAAGTATCCGGTCAGCTGCAATGCCGGACGATTGATATCCGGTAAATTTACCTGAATGTCTTCTACATTCACTTCAGGGGTCAGATTTTTCAGATTCATTTTATCAATGATTTTCTGTAATTTTACTCCCTCCATACTCCTGCCTCTCTTTCTCAAATCTATGGTACTCTTAATCAAATAAAACGCACCCGCATAGTTTTGCATACAATACGCAATACCTATCCATACTTTAACATAACCACGTATGGTTTTCAACCAAAAATTGTGCATATTTACTATATTTTCAGTCTTTCCCACTAGTAGAAAATTTCATGTAACACACCGCAAAACAAAATTCTATATTTTTCTCATATTTGAACGATGTACTAGCTGTCATAACTTCCTATGCCAGGCATTTTTCTTATGCATTATCACGAATATTTTATGTTATATTGCATTTTTTTGCACAATATTATAAAATATATACAGAAACTGTCGATAGGGGACATGAATTTATCTTTAATCAAAGGGGGAACTTTCCATGAAACACATGAGTGTCAAAATCAAAATGACATTACTTTCACTGCTAATCTTTCTCATTGCCGGCACTGTAATTATTCTGGCAGCCTTGAGCATGAAAGACTCTAACGAAAAACAACTTGCTTCGCTCGAAGAAACCCTTCGTTCTGAGTACGACTACAATATTAAGCAGCAGGTAATCACCGCTATCAGCATGCTAGACGGTTTATACCAGCAATCAGAAGATGGTACAATCACCTTAGAGGAAGCTAAACAAAAAGGTGCCGATCTGCTTCGTGAACTCCGTTATGACAACGATGGCTATTTCTGGGCAGACGAGTATGATGGAACAAATGTGGTTCTTCTCGGCAATGAAACAGAAGGAACCAACCGTATGGATACCACAGATATCAACGGCTACAAAATGGTAAAAGATATCATCGAAGGTGGCCAGAACGAAGATGGCTGCTTCACCGATTATTATTTCCCAAGGGAGGGTGAAACAGAAGCTTCACCAAAACGTTCCTACAGTAAATCCTTTGAACCATTTGGCTGGGTTATTGGTACCGGTAACTATACCGACCATCTTGATGATGAAGTTCAAAGACACGCTGATGAACTGAATGCCAAACTATATAAAAATGTGATTTTCTTTGTGATTGTCGGAGTAATACTGACTATTATTGGCATCCTGTTTTCTGTTTTAATTTCCAGTGATATTATCCGCTCTATAATGGGTATCAATGATTATCTTGGAAAATTAGGGTTAGGTGATTTCTCAGTTCCAGTTTCTGAAACAAATTTGAAACGCAAAGACGAATTTGGTGAATTGTATAATTCCATGGAAAACATGCGTGGCTCCGTAAGGGAATTAATTTCCACTGCTGATAAGCAAGCTTTACATATCAATGAAATGATTGAGGATATCACAAACAATATCAACATTTTAAACAATGATATTGAAAGTGTATCTGAAGCTACAGAACAATTATCTGCAGGCATGGAAGAAACCGCTGCATCTGCAGAAGAAATCGCATCTACCTCTACCAGCGTAGAAGAATCCGTTAAAAATATTGCTGAAAACTCGGAGGCAGGTGCCGGACAGACACTTGATATTATTAATAGAGTACAAATAAACCATACCACAGCAGTTAATTCCCAAAGAACCTCTACAGAATTGCAACAAGGCATCAAGGAGGCATTATCCGAGGCGTTGGAAAATGCCAAGGTTGTGGAACAGATCAGTGCCTTATCTGACTCCATTATGAATATTACATCACAGACTAATCTGTTAGCCTTAAATGCTTCTATTGAAGCCGCAAGAGCCGGCGAACATGGTAAAGGCTTCTCTGTTGTTGCAGATGAGATCCGTAATCTGGCAGAACAGTCCACAGAAGCGGTTACAAAAATTATTGACATTACCGGTCAGGTAACAGTGGCTGTAGAAAATCTGTCAAAGCACTCAGCAGATTTGTTACAATTTTTAGAAAAGAATGTAGCTGACGACTATGATTTCTTTATTAATCTGACAGACCAGTATTCAACAGATGCTTCTTTCTTTGAGAAAATGGTACTTGAGTTTAAAGACATTACAGATGACTTGAACAGTGAGGTAGGTCAGATTGCCAACGCAATCAACGAGGTTACCATCGCTGCCACTGAAGGTGCTGATGGCACTTCCGATATTGCATCTAAGACAGAAAACATTACACAAATGACAGCTGATATTGTTAAGATGGTAACAAATTCGAAATCTAGTTCTGAACAGTTACTGAAAAGTCTTGAAAAGTTTACAGTATAATGTTCAAATATCATTTTTAGGATATTGAACTTGTATAACAGTCAAAAATGGAAGTTCACATGAACGTGAACTTCCATTTTTATATCTGACCAGTAAATCATAGTAATATCATATGAAAAACATAAGCTGTAGCACAAAATCATCTTCCCTTACATAAAACTTGTATTCTCCCTGATACTTTTCCACTATCTCAAAAGCATTTCTTGTTCCGATCCCGTGCTGACCATTACTTGTTTTTGTAGTCTTTAGAAAATCCCCTTCCATCTCTATATTTCCATCTGTGCGGTTTAAAATTTCTATCATATAGGCAGCTTGTGTCTGTGCTGATTTTATGGTAATATGGCGTCCCTTTTCACATTTTCTGTTGGATTCAATGGCATTGTCAATCAGATTCGAAAATAGAATACAACAATCCACATCTTGTAAAAAATGTAATGGCTCTAGTCCACCCTTACACCGCACATCAATGTTATTTTCTTCAAACTGTTCCTGTTTTGCATTCAGAATTATATCTATGATTTCATTTCCTGTAAGGAATCTTTTTCCTATTTTTTCGCCCCTGGCTGTTAAATCATTAAAATATTCTTTTGCCTTTTCATACTCTCCCTTTTCTAACATAGCATCTAACAGCAGCATGTGGTTATGATAATCGTGCCTGAACTTCACCATATCCTTCTGTTTTTCTTTATAGTCCTTGAAATATGCATATTCCATATCAAACTGATTCTTAAAATTCTCTGCAAGTTCCTTATAATATTTTGCATGATTACGATATATTATCCCATAAAAAACCGCCAGATTTAAAACAATTACAAAAACCATCCAACCCAGGGAATATTTCCTGCTTTGGAAGGTGCTTTCCATCATTTCAAATACAACTTTTATCGCTGGTGAAAATATGCAGAAAAAGAAAAGAAAAACGGTTTCTCCCATTTTCAACTGTATGCGCTTCTTCTTTTTCTCACAAAATCTAAGAACGCACAATAAAATCACTAATAATATAAAATCCGCATAAATGTATGAAACAGGATGTTCCTCCCCTTCCAATACAATGGTATAATCAGCAACTTGCAATATTCTGCTGATTAATTCTAGTATATCTAACCATTGTATATCCAGAAGAATGGCTACCACTGTAAAAAAAGCCAGGCGGATAACATTTCCTTTTGACAATAAATATGCCCCAACAACCATGTACACATAGATTAATGCTGTCTGTACCCATACTTGTTCTTCTAAAAGTAATGATAGTATCACATTCATTACAATGAATAATATTCCTATCACCACATACTGGCTTTTTCGTTTACATAGATTTAAACCAAACAGCAATTGAAGAATCAAAATGACATTTAATACCATAGCCGTATTTACCGCAATTGCAAGTATAAATTCAACTTCTGCACTCATTATATAAGCTCCTTTTCTAAATATTGCAACAATGCTTTATGATATTCTTTTTCTCTCCGCCTGCTTATGGGGATACTGATGTCGTCAGGCAAATATACTTTTCCTTTTTCCATACCTTTGTGATATGCAAAATTTACGATATATTTCCTATGAACCCGATAAAAACCATAATCTACAAGCAATTTTTCATACTCATTTAAGCTAATGCGCTCAATGTAACGATGTTTTCTTGTGTAAAGAACTGTATATTTGTCCTCTGCACCTATGTACATAATATCCTTAAGAGGAATCACATGCTCTTTTCCATCACACTGAAGCAACAGTTTTTTCTTTTTGCATCGTTCCTGATTGACCTCTAAAAGGACGTTAGCAATTACTTCTTCGGAAGATGGCTTTAACAAATACCGGAATGCCCTTGCCTCGTAGCCTCTGACAGCATATTCCGGATGTGCGGTAAGAAAGATTACATAACTGTCAGGAGATAAGTTATGAATTTCTTTTCCTAGTGTAATTCCATCTAATTCCTGCATTTCAATATCCAGAAAAATAATATCCGGCAACGCTTCTCCTTCCCTTAAAGAATTTAAAAAATTGTGTGGGGATAGGAAGGACTCCACATGAATGTCACATTTTCCTTTGATATTACATAGAATTTTTCCCAATTCTTCCATGTGTGCTTTTTCATCATCGCAAACAGCGATTCTAAGTACTGGTTCCGCATCTGTAATGTGAATGTCTCCAGATGCTGCATCTTTTAAGTTACTTAAGTTTTCTTTCAACATGTTGTAATGTATTTCTCCCACTACTTTTTAATCTTAAATTTAACAATTTTTACATTGCCGGCTTTGTCCTTAATCTTTAAGGTATAAGATCCACTGGCTGTTACTGTCTTGCCGGATGTAATCTTTTTGCCATTTAAGGTTGCAGATTTGATACCTGCTGTTTTGTCTTTAAAGGTAATTTTTACATCTGTATTATAGGTCTTTGCTTTTACATTTGTAGTTGGTGTTTTCTTATCCACCACAAATTTTACAGTTCTTATATTTCCTATCTTGTCAGTTACTTTTAATGTGTATTTTCCGTCTGAGTTAATTTTCTTGCCAGATTTGATGGATTTTCCATTTAGCAAAGCAGACTTGATTCCACTTCCTTCATCACTAAATTTTACAGTAACTGCTTTTTTATAATATTTATTCGCTGAAACTCCGATTACTTTTGGTGCATCTGTATCAATTCCAGTTACTTTAACAGGAATATAACAATCCATATCCTGATTCAAAAAAACACTGGACTTGACATGGATTTTCACTGTATTCCAGCCACTCTTTGTAACGGTAAATTGTGGTGCTGTTACATCAATTTTCACCCAGTTCTTATTGGAAGAATCCACTTTTCCTTCTGCGTATCCGTAATAGTCTACCATATCTGCTTCTGAAAAGTGCTGAGTCAAAGCAACCGTCACGCTTTTGTTGTCTGCAGCTGGTGTCTGTGCAAAGGTCACTGCTTTTGATAATGGAATTGCACCAATGGACACTTTTACCGTATGATAAGATACATCTCTCATATCTAATCCTGACCAGCATTTCAAGTAATATGTTCCAGCATTTAATGCAAGCCAGTCATCACCCTTTCCATCACCAATGTCATTTAGAACCAACATAGTTTCCATGGAAGCTTCCTTATATAAACATAATTCTTTCCTGTTTGAAAAGAACGCTTCGCTTTCTGTTCGGGATTTAATTCGCACAATGCAATCCTCTGGTAATGTAAATTTGGCATAATAATTCTGTTCTTCCACACCATTTTTGCTACTTAATGAATACTTGATTGTCCATGATAAGTTCACACTTGTGTCAAAAGCTGTCATATCATTTACTACGGTAACTGGTATCTCCTGAAATTGAATTTTATCGGCCGCATTCACCTCTTTGCTGCCTAAGCCTATTGCTATGATTATAATGATAGTAAGGGTAAGAAAAAATGTTTTTATTTTTTTCATAGGCACTATTTCCTTTCTTCGTTTTTCACAACATACTGTTACAATATATTATAATATAAAAAATGCTCGTAACTATTCTGT
>JBGVIB010000093.1:0-15339 GCA_045122835.1 Lachnospiraceae bacterium | reverse complement strand
TTTTCCATAAATCCGGATGATTTCATTCTCATCCAGATTTATATCTGTGGAAATGAGGCAGAGGTATTCCTTGCGTTTATTACGGTTGCGGACATAAACTACTTTTGCAGGAATGATTTCACCATCCTTCACTACATCAAAATCCATCTGTTTAATAGCATGAAGGGTGCTTGGAGAGGTAAACCAGCTGTCAAAAAGGACGTATTTCGCCGGAATTGCAACTTTTTTAGCTGCATCCAGAAGCGTAAGTATGGCATCTTTAATAATTCTGGATGCAAGTATTGTGGTAAAACGCATCCAGTTAATCTGAACCATCTTCATGAAACGATACACGGTATCTTTTGCAAAATCAGGAGTATTTCTTCCTGTAAGCAGACTCATATACATGCTTCTGTTGGAAAAAATCAGTAAAAACAGGTACTGAAAAAATTCTGTTACCGGTATCCCCTTCCTTTTGTAGGCGTTGGACGCTTTCAAGGCTGAGGAAATATGAAACCTTGTAAAAAATCTTTTGATAGATTTCGAAATCTGCTTATCATTTTGTGTTGCTTGTGTTATACTTGTATTCATAGCATGAACCTCCGATTTTAATTGTTTCTGAACAACTCAATTATACCAAATCAGATGGTTTCATGCTATTTTTATGCCAGTTATTATTGAATTTTCAAAGTGCATAGGCACTTATTCAAGTGCGAGGTTTGAGTTATGTAAATAATGTAGCAATTGGAATACAGGATTTTGCAGAGCTAAGGGAGCAGAAAAGTTTTTATATTGACAAAACATCATTCATTAAGGAGTGGTGGGAGAGCGGCGACAGTGCCACGTTAATTACCCGTCCAAGACGATTTGGAAAAACCTTGAACATGTCCATGGTAGAGGAGTTCTTTTCTGTGGATTACGCAGGAAGAGGGGAGTTGTTTGAGGGGCTTTCTATCTGGGAGGAAGAGAAATATAGGGAACTGCAGGGAACGTATCCGGTGATTAGTCTTTCTTTTGCAAGAATAAAAGAAACTAATTATCAGATGACACGAAAAATGATATGCCAGCAGTTATCGGAGTTGTATGCAAAAAATTCCTTTTTACTGGAAAGTGACTTGTTATATGAAACTGAGCGTGAATATTTTAAAAGAGTGAATATAAATATGGATGATGCAGATGCCACATCTGCTATTCATCAATTATCTAACTACTTGCATCGTTATTATGGCAAAAAAGCGATTATACTGTTAGACGAGTACGATACTCCCATGCAGGAAGCATATGTCAATGGATATTGGGATGAGATGGTAGGATTTACAAGGAGTCTTTTTAATTCTGCCTTTAAGACGAATCCTCACATGGAACGGGGGATTATGACCGGAATCACAAGAGTGAGTAAGGAATCCGTTTTTTCAGATTTGAATAATCTGAAAGTGGTAACTACTACATCCGATGAATATGCCATATCTTTTGGTTTCACAGAGGCAGAAGTGTTTACTGCATTAGATGCATATGGACTTGGAGAAGAAAAAGAACAGGTTAAGAAATGGTATGATGGCTTTGTTTTTGGCGAGCATAGAGACATCTATAATCCATGGTTTATACTCAACTTTTTAGATACTGGTAAGTATGCAGCATATTGGGCAAACACCAGCTCTAACAGTCTGGTAGGTAAGCTGATTCGGGAGGGTACTAAAAGAGTAAAGACCAGTTTTGAAACACTGCTTAGAGAAGAAACTATCATTTGTCCCATTGATGAACAGATTGTATATAATCAGTTGAATGGAAACGAAGCTGCCATATGGAGCCTTCTTGTTGCCAGTGGGTATCTTAAGGTGGTAAGAAGAGAGTATTATGAAGATCCGGGGGTAGGTGACCGCCCTAAATATGAGTTAGACATCACAAACCTGGAAGTGAGATACATGTTCCAAAACATGGTACGAAGCTGGTTTGATGAAATAGAGCAGGAGTATGGAGATTTTGTTGAGGCGTTGCTTCTGGGTGATATAGATGCAATGAATGAATATATGAGTGCGGTAGCGGAAGGTGTTTTTAGCTATTTTGATACAGGGAGCCAGCCTTCCAAATCCCAGCCGGAGCGTTTCTATCATGGCTTTGTCTTAGGATTACTGGTAGATTTGAAAGGTCGTTATTATGTAACCTCTAACAGGGAAAGTGGCTTTGGAAGATATGATATCATGTTAGAGCCGGTGAACCCACAGCAGGATGATGCTATCATTATAGAATTCAAGGTATTTAACCCAAGAAAAGAGAGGTCTATAGAAGAAACTTTAGGATCTGCTCTGGCTCAAATTGAAGAAAAGCAGTACGAAGCAAGCCTTGTTGCTATGGGAATGCCGAGGGAAAAGATACGGAAGTATGGCTTTGTATTTGAAGGGAAGAATGAGGTGATTGGGGATGAAAAAAGATTGTAAATACTATAGAAATAGATTATAATAACCGTATTGCATGACTATAGTAAATACAACCACAAAAGAAAGGGTCACCACGCATGAAAGTATCAGAAAAATTAATAAAGCCGGTGAAGGAGGCGAATTATCTGAATGTAGAAAATACAGACAGATATCGCCCCATCATGCGGCTTTTTTTCTTGAATTATGAGAAGCTGAAATACTGGATGTACCAGGAGGAGGTATATCAGGAATTAATAGAGGATGCACATTTTTCCGGCTACACCATGGAGCAGTGCCAGCAGGATCTGGCAGTGTTAGTTTCCTGGGGGAATCTGCTGACTATACAGGATACGAGAAAAGTTACCACCATAGATGAATTCAAGAATAAGAAGTTCCGTTATCAGTTATCTGAATATGCTGTAGAAATTGAACGTATGGTGATTCATTTAGAAAATCTTTTTGTGGAAGGTGCGTCCTTAGAACCTACTTTACTGGAACGGATTCGGATCCATTTTTCCAGATTAAAGGCAATCGGAGAAGAAACAGATGAGCGTGTGTATGGCTGGTGGAACGATTTGAACAATGATTTTGTAAGGCTGAATCAGAATTATCAGGATTATATGCGTACATTAAACAGTGTGAAGGCAGAAGAGATGATGAAGACAAAAGAATTTTTAGTCTTTAAAGATCATTTAGTAGAATATTTGAGAAGCTTTGTGAAAAGTCTTCAGCTGAATGTAGGTACTATTGAACAGCACATAAGGGAAGTAGATCCGGAACAGATGCAGCAGCTTTTGGAACGGATTACCACATACGAACTTTCGATTCCAAGAATGGATGTAGAGGTCAATGAGGAGCAGATATGGGAAAAAATATACGGACGCTGGGAAAGTATGATCAGGTGGTTTGTTAGCCAGGCGGGGACAGAGGCGGAGGCAGGAAAGGTATTTGATACCACTAATGAAATTATAAGAAAGATTACCAGATATGCCACACGAATCAGCGAGCTTAGCAACAATGGTGCCAATCGGAGGGAGGAGTATGCCAAGGTAGCTGAAATTTTTTCCAAGTGTCAGGATATGAATGAGGCACACCGGTTGTCCGCTATGGTATTTGGCATTGAGAAGCCACTGCATATTAAAGCAGAGATGAAACGGCAGACAGAGAGTATTAACAGTGGTGTCTATGAGGAAGAACCCTATATGGTTACCATACAGCCAAGAGTCCGTACCTATAAAGAAAAGACAAAGAAAACAGGAATTATAGACAGAACCGCTGAAAAGGAAGCTGCCAGAAAGGAAGCGGTGCAGCGGTTGGAACGGGAAAGAAAGCTTTTACAAAGCTATATCAAGGGAAATCGGTTAGAGTTTGATAAGCTTCCGGTGTTAGAGCCCCAGATTAGAGATGTATTTTTAACATGGTTGTCAAAAGCGTTAGAGCACAAGGATCGAACAGCTAAGACAGAAGAAGGGCTTTTGTACCATATTGAGGAACGGACAGGAGAAAAATGCATTTTACAGTGTACAGATGGATGCTTTACCATGCCTTCCTATACACTTGTATTTTCAGAGGAAACATAGCAACTATTTGTGTTTGGCAAATATACACTATAAATGTATGTCGGGAGACTAGGTTCATTTAAATGAAAGAGCCAATTGCCCGGCAGAATGAGAGGAAAACATGAATACCTTAGAAGTGCTGCTTAGCAGACGCTGGATACTAAAATCAAGAGAAAAAGAATTATATTACCAGATAAAAGACGAATTAGGAAGTGTGAAGAAATTTCTTACAGAAAAATTAGGCTATCAGGTGGTTGTGAATCCCTATTTAATAAAGGTGGAGAAGATTCCTGCAGAACCGGAGAATTGGATGGGAATCCGGGAGTTTAAAGAAGTGACGGATTATGTATTTTTCTGCTATGTTTTAATGTTTTTAGAGGATAAAGAAGCAGAGGAACAATTCGTCCTGTCAGAGCTTACGGAATATGTACAGAGCCAGTGCAGAGAGGTTTCTGCAGACTGGACAATATACCAGAATCGCCGGAGTCTGGTGCGCGTCATAAAATATTGTGTACAATGTGGAATTTTATGTGTGGATGATGGCAATGAGGAAAATTTTGCAAAGGATTATACTACAGAAGTGTTGTATGAGAACACAGGCGTATCCAGATATTTCATGAAAAATTTCACAAGGGATATTATGATTTACCATGCCCCTGAGGATTTTGAAGAAAAAGAGTGGATTGATGTGAATGAGGATCGTGGAATTGTCCGCAGACAGAGAGTGTATCGAAGACTGTTAATGTCTATGGGTATGTATAAAAATGATGGGACAGAGGAAGATTTCGCTTATGTGAGAAATTATAGAAATATGATACAGGGAGAATTAGCAGAATTGTTTGACTGTGAACTGCATCTTCACCGTACCAGTGCATTTCTCATACTGGGGGAATCAAGCCGCTTAGGCAGATGTTATCCGGAAGAAAATACCTTGTCGGATATTACACTTCTTTGCTGCAGTTTGCTGTTAAAGGAGATAAAAGAAGGCACTGTTACAGTTCCTGCAGACGAACAGATTTGCATTCCCAAAGAGCAGCTTCTGCAGATAATTGAACGGTGTAAAGAGAGATATGGAAAAGGATTTATTAAGACATACCGGGAAAAAACAACTTCGGAGTTGTCTTCTGAAATTTTAGAATACATGGAAGAAATGGAGCTTATCAAAATCCACAGAAATGGTGTATATATTAGTACCGCTATTGGCAAAATCGCAGGAGAATACCCTGCGGATTTTCAGTTAGGAGGAAATGATGAACAACAGTAAATGGATCGTACATAAGGTAGGACTGGTGAATTTTTGGTATTATGACGAAGAAGAATTTCACTTTTTAGATGGCAGGATGTTGCTTAGAGGTGCTAATGGTTCCGGTAAATCTGTTACCATGCAGAGCTTTATCCCGCTTTTGTTAGATGGAAATATGCGCCCGGAGCGGTTAGATCCCTTTGGTTCCCGTGCCAGAAAGATGGAAAATTATCTGTTAGAAGAAGATGATGACAGGGAAGAACGGACAGGCTATCTTTATATGGAATTTAAACGGATGGAAGCAGAGCAGTATATCACCATCGGCGTGGGCATGCGTGCAAGAAAGAATAAGAAGATGGATTCCTGGTATTTTTACATCAATGACGGCAGAAGGATTGGGAAAGCGCTGAAATTATATAAAGATATGCAGAATAAGATTCCCCTTACAAAGACAGAGCTTCGTAATCGTATTGGTGAAGGGGGACGTGTGTTGGATACCCAGACGGAATATATGGAGTGTGTCAACCGCCTGCTTTTGGGCTTTGAAACCATAGACGAATATAAGGAAATGATAGAGCTGTTAATCCAGCTTCGAACACCGAAATTATCCAAGGATTTTAAGCCTACTGTAATCAATGATATTTTAAGTAATTCTCTCCAGACCTTATCAGAGGATGATCTCCGCCCTATGTCAGAAGCTATTGAAAATATGGACAGCATGAAGACAAATTTAGATACCTTAAGAGATAGTGTGAAGGCTGCAAAGCAGATGGAGCGTGTGTATGATCAGTATAATCGTGTGGTATTGTACACCAAGGCAGATAAATATTTAGAAGCAAAGAAAACTTACACAAAATACGAGAAACTATCAGAGCAACAGGAGAAACGGTTAGAGGAAGCAAAGGAAGCGTTAAAGAAGGAAAAGGAGCATCATGAGCAGTTAATACAGGAAGCAGAGGTGTTAAAAGAGGAACAAAAATCTCTCTCACAAAATGATGCAGTAAGATTAAAAGAAGAGGAACAGCAGATACAAAAAGAAATTGCCGGCTTGAAAAATCAGTTAGAGGAAAAGCACAGACAGGAAGACCATAAAAAAGAAGCTCTGGTTGCAGAAGAAGACAAGTATAAAAAACAGGAATCAGAGAATGAAGAAATCTGGGATACTGTGGAAGAATTGTTAGAAGATATGGAGGCTTCCATGGAAGATATTCCATTTGATGATACCGAATTTTTTATTAAGGATTTGCGGGAACAAAAGGGAGCAGATTATAATTTTTCCAGTCACAGACAACTGCTTCAGGCGTATAAAGAAAAAGTGGAAAATGGAGTGGCGATCCTAAGGCAGGAACAGATAATCCGAAGTGCCTATGATACCATGCTGAAAGAATTAGACCAGTGGAAGGACAAGCGCAGCCAGGCAGAAAAAGAGTACATGCAGTATGAGAATCAGCTCCAGGAAGTGAAAAGTGAATTGTCAGAACAGATGTACCGCTGGGAAAAGGAAAACCTGGTACTGCATCTGACAGAAACGGCATTGCAAAATGTGGCGAGAAAAATAGAGGCTTACCAGTATGGAAGCGATTATTCTGAGGTACGGGAGATTGTTCGCAGTGAAAAGAATGAAATCGAAGATGGGATTCGCACCAGAGAGGGTGAGCGGAAGAATTTGCTTGCACCTGTAATGGAGGAGCTACGTCAGGTCGCAGAAGATATACACCAGTGGGAAAATAAAAAAGAACCGGAGCCGGAGCAGTCGGAGGCAGTGGTGCAAAGCCGTCAGAAATTAAAAGAGCTGCAGATACCCTATTTACAATTTTATAAAACCGTTGACTTTGCAGAACAGCTGACGTCGGAACAGGCGGGAAGACTTGAGGAGGCACTGCTTCGGATGGGCGTATTAGATGCTCTGATTGTTCCGGCAGAATACAGAAGTCAGGTATTAGCACTAGATGATGGATTGTGTGACACTTATATTTTCTCTGATTTACCATCTATCAAGGGAAACCTGTCAGAGCTGTTAGATGTGGATAATCAGGAGAATGATATTTTATTCTACCAGCAGGTGCATACTGCATTAGCAGGAATTGGTCTGTATAATGGCGGAGAAGAGAATGGTGCTTCCTGGATTGATGACCAGGGAAATTACCGTATCGGGGTATTAGAAGGAACGGTAACAAAGAATTACAAGCCAAGATTTATTGGAGCAGCGGCAAGAGAGCGCTATAAGGAAGAAAAGTTAGAAGAACTTCGAAAAAAACAGCAGGAGTTAGAGGAAGAAAAGTTAAATTTAGAAACCAGCCTGAAGGAACTTGCAGATCAGAAACAACAGTTAGAAGCAGAGTGGGACAATTTACCGAAAGAAGACGATTTGAAGTTAGCAGCCAGAGAGCTGTCAGAAAAAGAACGTCAACTGACGGAGATAAATAAGCAGATTCGGGACAAGGAAGATGGATTAGAAAATAAGAGGAAAGAATTAGAAGACATCCGTTTACAGGTTCAGGATATATGTGGAAAAACCTATCTGACCATTCGCTTAGAAGTATTTGAAGAAGTAAGTGCTACCCTGAAAGAATATGAAACGCAGTTACAGACAGTGGAAATTCAATATCACAGCTATGGAAACGGGCTTACCTTGTTGAATGGCTGTAAAGACAACATAGAAAGAATAGAAGAGGATCTTGACAATATTCGTTATGATATCAGCCGGCTGATGAGTGGGAAAAAGATGCAGGAGGCAAAATTAGCATCAGTACAGGAACAGTTGTCATTGACTGATTATAATGATATAAAGGAACGCTTGGATGTCTGTGTGAAACGGTTAGAAAAGCTGCCTGATGAAAGAGATGCATCGGTGAGACGTGTCAGCGATTTGGAAAATGACATAAAACAGACAGAAAAAGAGCAGGAGAGAACGACAGAGGCTCTTAGGAAAGCAGGACAGTTAAAGGAGCAGTTAGAGATTGTCTTTTCAAAGGAATACCAGTTAGCTTATGTGGATATGGAATGGGCATCCCAGGGTGATACAGCAGAGCAGGCTGAAAAAGTGACTGCCATGCTTGCCGGTCAGGTTGGAGATAAGACACAGGATGAGCTTCATGATAAAGTTCAGGAGAGCTTTCATGTGAATAAGGGGTATCTGGCAGAATATCATCTCATGCTGGTGACTGTGTTTGAAGAACTGAAAGAGGAATATCGAGAGATAGACAGTCGTATTACACGTTTGGATATTAAGGCAAAATACAGAGGTGCTACGGTATCTTTTAGAGAACTTTTGTTAAAGTTAGAGGCAGATGTGGAGGAACAGCAGCGCTTGTTAAGTGATAAGGACAGGGAGCTGTTTGAAGATATCTTAGCAAATACCATCAGCAAGAAAATACGTGCAAGAATCCAGTCAAGCAAACGCTGGGTAGACAATATGAATCAGTTAATGGAGTCTATGCAGACTTCAAGTGGTCTTCGTCTCAGCTTAAAGTGGAAGAATAAGCGGGCAGAAAAAGAAGAACAATTAGACACCAGAGCATTGGTGGATCTTCTGCAAAAAGATGTGGAAATCATGCGTGAAGAAGAAGTGGAAAAGATGTCCATGCATTTCCGTTCCAAGATTGCAGAGGCAAGAAAGCAGGCTGAGGATGGAAGTGGATTCCAGTCTTTCCATGTGATTATGAAGGAAATCTTAGATTACCGCAAGTGGTTTGAATTCCAGTTAGAATGCCAGAAGACAGGAGAAAAGAAAAAGGAATTAACGGATCGCGTATTTTTTACCTTTAGTGGTGGTGAAAAAGCTATGGCAATGTATGTTCCGTTGTTTTCGGCGGTAGTTGCAAAATACAGCAGTGCAAGGTTAGATGCTCCAAAGCTGATTTCTTTAGATGAAGCATTTGCAGGTGTAGATGAAATGAATATTAAGGATATGTTCCGGTTAATGGTAGAATTTGATTTTAATTTTATGATTAATTCCCAGATTCTGTGGGGAGATTATGAGACAGTGCCAAGTCTTGCAATCTACCAGCTGGTACGACCGGAAAATGCAAAATTTGTTACCGTTATTTCTTATGTATGGAATGGAAAAATGCGGGAAATGGTAGAAAAGATAGGTGATGAGCTTGAGAAGACGGCAGATGGAGGAGTGTCTCCGGTACTTTAAAGAACGACCGGTTTTCCGGGAAGTATTTGAAAAACTTAAAGAAAAGTATGAAGGATTAGGCCGCTTTGGAGGTACCATACAGTTAAAAAACCTAAAGGAAGATGAAAAAGTTCAGCTTGGCGGTTTTCTGCAGAAGGATTATTCTAGGCAGAAAAGCATTACGATTTCCTATTTTGCTATGGAGAAAGCCCTTGCAGGAAGCCGCTTCGCTGATTTTTCCTGGAAGGAAATAGTGGAAGCATATTTTGCAGAACCACTGACAGTCAGAAAACAGGAACAGATGCGGCAGGAACAGGAGAAAAATGAATTTTTTCAGTGGCTACTCTGTGAATATTGTATTACCAGTCAGGAAAAGGAATGGCTGCAGCAGCTCACAGAAGAACGCATGCCTGGTTATCAGATTATCATAAAGCAATACAAAGAAAACAGAAACCAGTTAAAGAAGATGATACAGACTGTGCTTAACGCATGCCGCAGACTTCCGGCGATGGAAGACCGTATAGAACAGCTTCCGGTATTTGCGGCAAGGACGACAGGCAATCCCCATTATTTTGACGAGGGAACAAAAGAGGAGCAGCTGTTTACATCTTATTTGAAATATATATTTTGTCATGAGCCGGTTACAGGAATTTCAAAGACGGAGCAAAAGGGAAAACTGCTGTATCAGGCAGGTATTATGCGGGATGATTTATGGAATTTTGTACTGGCTTATAATCTTCATGGCAGAAAAAGAGACGGACAGCTACACATGGGTCTGGAGGGATTTGCACAGGAAAAGGAACCGGTGCAGATTACGTTACAGACATTAGGGGGCTTAAAAGATGTATGGTCAGACATGGATATCGTTTATATCATAGAAAATCCGGCGGTTTTTTCCTGGTTATGCAGAAAGTACCCGGACCATACATTCCTTTGCGGAAATGGGCAAATGCGGCTGGCGGTATGGGTATTGTTGGATTTGCTTCAGGAGCATGCATCCTTTTTATACGCAGGAGACTTTGACCCGGAGGGACTTCTGATTGCACAGAATTTAAAACTTCGCTATCAGGAGAAGCTGTCTTTCTGGAATTACCGGACAGACTATTTCAGTAAGTATTTGTCAGATGTGGTAATTAGTGAGAACAGTCTGAAAAAGTTAGACAGGGTAACGGTTAGAGAATTGGAAGAAATCAAAGAGGAGATGCGTAGGAGAAAACGGGCGGTGTATCAGGAGGCGATGCTTGAGGAGTATGTGATTGGGTGAGAAAATCTTGCCTTTTACCTCATATTTGCTATAATAAAAAAGTTAGTGGGTATATTTGTCAGCCTTTTAACAATTGCAGTACAGCATACGTCAAATGATTGTAGCGATAGTATCATTTGGTATGATTATTTGATCCATGCTGTACAAAAAAGCAACTGTTCAGAGCGTGGTTTAAAATTCACCGCAAAGTGTAATGCACATTTTGCAGGAAACAATTATCCAACACACGCTAAAGCATGAAGATAGCGAGCGGTTGCTGAAAAAAATTCAATGGAGGAAACAAAAGTATGATAGAAATCAGATGGCATGGCCGTGGCGGTCAGGGTGCTAAGACAGCAGCACTGTTATTGGCGGATGTAGCTTTTCAGGCAGGAAAAGATGTACAGGGCTTTCCTGAGTACGGTCCGGAGCGTATGGGTGCACCGGTAACGGTTTACAACCGAATTCACGATTCTGAGATTCGAGTACATTCTAATATCTATTCACCAGACTTTGTTGTAGTTGTGGATGAAACATTATTAGAGGTAGTGGATGTGACAGCAGGTCTGAAAAAGGATGGTGCAATTGTAATCAATACCCCTCGTTCCGTAGAGGAGGTAATGCCTCACTTAAAGGGATATGAGGGTAAAGTATACACCATCGACGCAAGAAGAATTTCAGTAGAAACATTGGGAAAATACTTTCCGAACACACCAATGCTAGCGGCAATCGTTAAAGTCAGTGGTGTCATGGAAGAAGAAGCATTCTTAAAAGATATGGAAGAATCCTTTAAACATAAATTTGCAAAGAAGCCGGAAGTAATTACTGGTAACATGAATGCGTTGAGGATGACATTAGAAGAAATCGGTAAATTAATGTAAGAAACGATGATAATCTGGACAATTACAGATTAGTTTTTAATGTTAGTATATTGGAACTTACATAGCTGCTGCATTCAATAGAATGTTGTTCATGCAGAAAAAGATTAAATTAAGACATTACTATTTCATGGATAATGAACCAGATTATAGGAATACATATGGAGGAGAACAATGCCAACAGATATTTCAAAAATAACGGAAAAAAGCTCCTGGCAGGATATTACAGAGGGAAACCAGATTTATGCAGCTGGAACTTCCAAGCAGTTTAACACAGGAGAGTGGGCTAATGAACAGCCTGAATTTATAGAAGAAAAATGTACACATTGTCTGCTTTGCACACCGGTCTGTCCAGACAGCTGTATACCGGTGAAGGATGGCAAACGCGGGGAATTTGATTTGGAACATTGCAAAGGATGCGGTATCTGTGTAAAAGTCTGTCCATTCGGTGCAATTACAATGAAGGGGGTAAAGTAAATGGCTAAGAGAGTATGTATGTCCGGTAATGAGGCAGTGGCCTACGCATTAAAGCAGATTAATCCGGATGTAATTCCGGCATTTCCTATTACACCATCCACAGAGATACCGGAGAATTTTGTGAAATATATTTCATCCGGAGAGGTAGATACCGAATTTATTCCGGTGGAAAGTGAGCATAGTGCAATGAGTGCGGCTATTGGTGCAGAGGCAGCAGGTGCCAGAACGGTAACAGCAACTTCCTCCTGCGGTTTGGCACTGATGTGGGAAGAATTGTATGTGGCAGCTTCCGACCGTTTACCGGTATTATTGACTTTGGTAAACCGCGCACTTTCCGGTCCAATCAACATCAACTGCGACCATTCAGACAGCATGGGTGCAAGAGATTCAGGCTGGTTACAGATTTATGCAGAAAATAATCAGGAAGTCTATGACAATGCCGTTATGGCTTATCGTATTGCAGAGCACGCAGATGTCCGTCTGCCAATTATGATTTGCCAGGATGGATTTATTACCAGCCATGGCCTTGCCAATATGATGTTGTTAGAGGACAAGGAAGTAAAGGATTTTGTAGGCGAGTATGAGCCTGAAAATTATTTATTAAATGAAAAACAGCCGATGGCAGTAGGCCCATATGCGGTATCCAACTATTATATGGAATCCAAAAGAGGTCAGATTCAGGGTATGATTAATGCCAAGCAGGTTATTTTAGATGTGGCAAAGGAATTTGAAGCAATATCCGGCCGTAGATATGGATTCTTTGAGGAATACCGATTAGAGGATGCAGAGTATGCTATCGTTATTATGGGTTCAGCAGCAGGTACTGCAAAAGATGCCATTGACAAGCTTCGTGCAGAAGGCAAAAAGGTGGGACTGTTAAAGATTCGCGTATTCCGTCCATTCCCGGCAGAGGAGATTGCAGAGGCACTTCGCCATGTAAAGGCAGTGGGAATTATGGATCGTGCGGAGAGCTTTAGTACCCATGGTGGACCTTTAGCTTCTGAAGTAGTTTCCGGATTCTATCGTGCAGGACTGCAGTCTAAGGTTCAGGATTATATGTATGGTATCGGCGGCCGTGATATCCGTGTAGAAGATTTTGAACAGATTTTTGCAGAGTTAGAGACAGGTAGTGCGGTAAATGAAGATGGCACAAGCTATTGTTACGTTGGATTGAGACGGTAGGAGGAAGCTGGGGTATGAGTTATAATTTGAAAGAAACAATGAGCAAGCCGGAACGTTTAGCTCCGGGACATAGAATGTGTGCAGGCTGCGGCGGTACCATTGCAGTAAGAAATGTATTAAGAGGTCTTCATGAAGGTGATAAGGCAGTGATTGGAAATGCCACAGGATGCTTAGAGGTATCCACTTTCATGTATCCATACACAGCATGGGAGGACAGCTACATTCACAATGCATTTGAAAATGCAGGTGCAACCTTAAGTGGTGTGGAGACTGCTTACCGTGCATTAAAGAAAAAGGGAAAAATTGATGATACCTACAAGTTCATTACCTTTGGTGGTGACGGCGGTACGTATGATATTGGTTTACAGTCTTTATCAGGTGCCATGGAACGTGGACATGATATGGTGTATGTCTGCTATGACAACGGTGCCTACATGAATACCGGTGTGCAGCGTTCTTCTGCAACACCAATGTATGCAGATACCACTACAACACCAGTTGGTAAAGTATGTGATGGTAAGCCACAGACAAGAAAGGATCTGGCAGCTATTATGGCAGCACACAATATTCCATATGTGGCACAGACTACATTTGTACAGAATTTCCGCGACCTTCATATTAAGTCAGAGAAAGCAATTTATACACCGGGTGCAGCTTTCCTAAATATTATGGCACCATGTCCAAGAGGCTGGAAATACAATACACCAGAGATTATAGAAATTTGTAAATTAGCAGTAGAAACCTGCTATTGGCCTTTATTTGAGGTAGAGGATGGCAAATGGACCGTGAACTATGAGCCTAAGAAAAAACTTCCAATTGAAGACTTCTTAAGCAAACAGGGACGCTTTAAGCATTTGTTCAAACCAGGCAATGAACATTTAATCGAAGCATTTCAGAATGAAGTAGACAGACGTTGGGAAGAACTATTAAAGAGAGCACAGTAGTTATGTGGAAGAAGTGTAAAGAATTTATTGCAAAAGAAACTGTATTGGTGGCAGCCGCTTTGTTAGCGGCTGTATCTGTTTGTTTTGTGCCAGTATCAAAAGAGTATGCAGAGTATATTGACTGGCGCACGTTAGGAATTTTACTGGCACTGATGCTTGTAATGGCAGGATTTCAGAAAATAGGCGTATTTCGTTATCTGGGAATTTGTCTGCTAAAAGGAATCAGCAATACAAGGCAGCTTGGCAGAGTGCTTGTGTATCTTTGCTTTTTCTCTGGGATGCTAATTACAAATGATGTGGCACTTTTAACCTTTGTGCCTTTTGCTATACAAGTGCTCAAAATGGCAGGTAAGGAAAAGCATATGATACTGGTGATTGTGTTACAGACGGTGGCGGCAAACTTGGGAAGTATGCTGACACCTGTTGGCAATCCACAAAATTTATATCTGTATACATTAAGTGGAATGGAATTACTTGACTTTTTGTTGTTGCTCTTACCGGTTACTGCGGCATCCTTGGTATTGATTACAATTTGTCTGTTGTTGATACCAAAGGAAACGGTTGGTGCATTGCAGGGAATTGAAAAAGAAGAGAGCATGCAGAATGTTGTGAAAGAAAATAAATGGCCTGTCATCATGTACGGTGTGTGTTTTCTGCTGTGTCTGCTGACTGTGGCAAAAATAGTGCCATGGGCATTCAGCCTTGGAGTTGTGTGTGGATGCGTGTGGAAAAATGACTTAAAAATATTTAAAAATGTGGATTACTGTCTGTTGCTGACCTTTATCTTTTTCTTTATTTTTACAGGAAATATGAGTAAGATTCCGGCAATTAATGAATTGTTACTGCAGGTGGTTACTGGTCATGAATTGATTGCTTCGGTGGTTTGCAGCCAGTTTATCAGTAATGTCCCGGCAGCACTTCTGCTTTCCGGCTTTACTGAGAATATAAAAACATTGATTATAGGAGTCAATGTAGGAGGTCTTGGAACTTTAATTGCTTCTATGGCAAGTTTGATTTCTTATAAATTGTATGCAGCAGAATATAGTAACAAAAAGGGAAAATATTTAGCTTACTTTACAGGTATGAGTGTGGTATTTCTGGTGCCATTGTTGTTGCTATGTGTGTTGTTAGGCGTTTAAAAAATCTTGATAAGTACTTTTTTACATGTTTCTGAACCGCTCTTTTATATAGGAGCGGTTCATTTTATTGTGGAATGGTAACTATTCAGAACCAGGACAATACAAGCTTGTATTGTGCTGAACTGCACAGTCCGTATGAAAACGTAGTGGCAGCAGGC
>JBGVIB010000092.1:0-7049 GCA_045122835.1 Lachnospiraceae bacterium | reverse complement strand
GTTGAGCAGCCAGCATAATTTATAAATTTTGAAAACTTAAATTTGTTATAGGTGAAGTGCGCCCTTTTTTGGGCTACACGGAACTTTAGGTTTCATAGAAAAATAATCATATTATGAGGAGATAGTACCATGGAAGACAGGAAAACAGAAATGCCAATAGGTTTGGCATTTAATATGGCAATGAATGAGGATGCCATGGAACGATTTGCAAATATGACAGAAGCGGAGAAAAAAGAAGTGGAAGCACGCAGTCGCCAGGTGCATTCAAAGGCAGAGATGGAACAGTTGGTGGATGAAATTGCTAAGGGGACAATACAATCTTGTATTGTGCCAAACTGCACAGTCCGTATGAAAACGTAGTGGCAGCAGGCCAAAATCCATCACCGTAGGCGATTCTGCATGGATTTTGGCCTGTTATTATGAATGCAATTCATAATAACATTGGTAACCTATGAGGGTGCTGAATAGTTACAGATAGTTTAATGCTTAATGCAATTAAGTGCAAAACACCCCACACAACCGATCCACTGCCTCTGGAATCCTGTCCCGTTCAATATTAGAGTAATTCATCACCAGCGTGTGTTCATCACCTTCTCGTGAATTATGATAATAATTAGAAAGACAGGTAACAAGAATCCCGGCGTCCTTTGCTTTTTGCATAATGTCTTCATCTGTAAGCTTTGTATCTACTTTCATGAGAAAATGCAGCCCTGCATCAGCCTCACGTATCTCGATACGGGAAGAAAGTTCACTTGTTTCAATACACGCCAAAAGCGTATCTCTTTGTGTCTTATAGAAATTTCTCATACGATTAATATGTTTTTCAAAATACCGTTTTCCAATAAAATTCGCCAGTGTATATTGTTCAAAATTCGATACGGTACAGGAATAAAATCCCAGATTTTTATAAAATAATTCCAGCAAAGGCTTCGGCAGAATCATATAGCTGATACGCACTGTGGAAGACAGCGTCTTCGTAAAGGTATTGATATAAATCACCTTATCCATCACATCAATGCTCTGCAATGGCGGAATGGGTTTGCCAAGTAGCCGGAATTCACAATCATAATCATCCTCAATAATGTATCGGTTCTTCGCCATTGAGGCCCAGCTGAGCAATTCATAGCGACGGCTGATTGGTGTGACAATACCGGTTGGATAATGATGGGATGGAGAAATATGTAAAATATCTGCATTGCTTTCCGTGAGAGCATCTATTTTAATTCCATTATCATCTAGGGGGATGTAACAGCAATTAGCACCATTACTCTGGTAAATGCGGGTAATTTTCTGGTATCCCGGATCTTCAACAGCATAGGTTAAATCATGCCCTAAAAGCTGTACCAGCAAGCCATACAGGTATTCTGTTCCTGCACCAACAATAATCCGGGCAGGATTTACATGCATGCCCCGGAATGCTAAAAGATGGTCCGCAATGGCAGTACGAAGTTCCATAATGCCACCTGGTGGCGGATTGGTCATTAAGGCTTCACTTTGTGAAGTAATGATCTCACGCATAATTTTTGCCCAGGTGGAGAAGGGAAAATTCGAATGGTTTGTGCCACTACCTAAAAAGCTGGCAAAATAAGGCGATTCCTGCACAGTCAGGACAATGGGTGCTTCCCGTTCCGGTGTGTGTGTTACAGCAAGTGGGTGAGAGATATCTGCCACATAATACCCTTTTTTAGGCAGAGAATATAAGTATCCCTCTGCAATCAGCTGAGCATAAGCATTTTCCACAGTTATGGTACTGACATCCAGATTTTTGGCGAAATTCCTCTTAGAAGGAAGCTTGTCATGTGGTTTCAAAACCTGATTTAAAATATCTGTCTTTATGCATTTGTATAAATATTCATATAAGGTGTCATTTCCAATATTTTCAAAAGAATATGTTAGCATAGTATGCTCCATTCTACCGCTTAGGCGGTTCTAAAATAATATAGCGGTTATTTATGAGGGATAGCCACAAAAAACTGAACATATCAAAAATGATAAATTCAACTTAGTTTTTATGGTCACATAAATTATAAACGTAGAGGTAGAAAAAGTAAAGAAATATTGTTATACTATATAATTATCCAGGGACAGACGTAAAGGTGGCAGAAAGAGAAATGCTTGAATAAATTGTGCTTATGATAAAGTTATTAAAAAACCACTAATGTGTCGGAAAGAGAGGTAAAAATGGGAATGAATGAAACACCATCTTCTGAACGGGTTCATATAGGTTTTTTCGGAAGACGAAACGCAGGAAAATCCAGTTTAGTGAATGCCATAACAAACCAGGAAATGTCTTTGGTATCGGAGGTGAAAGGAACCACAACTGATCCGGTGTATAAGACAATGGAGCTGCTTCCAATGGGACCGGTGGTGATTATTGATACGCCGGGCTTTGATGATGTGGGAGAGTTAGGAGGGCAACGTATAAGAAAGACAAGACAGGTCTGCAACAGAGTAGATGCGGCAGTACTGGTGGTGGATGGAACAGAAGGAATACAGACGGAAGACAGGGAAATAGAAGCAGTATTGAAGGAAAAACAGATTCCCTATCTAATTGTTTATAATAAATGTGATATCTATGGAACAATTGAGGCGAAAGAAAATGTGATTGCAGTCAGTGCAAAGAATAAGACAGGCATTGAAGCATTAAAGAAACGTATTGCAGTGCTTACAAAAACAGAGGAAAGTAAGCACAGAATCGTAGGTGAATTTTTGAATCCCGGTGATTTTGTGGTCTTAGTGGTTCCTATTGATTCTGCAGCTCCAAAGGGGCGATTGATTTTACCACAACAGCAGACAATCCGTGATGTAATAGAAGCTGGTGCTACCGCCATTGTAGTAAGAGAAAAAGAACTTCGTGATACGTTGCAGCAGCTTGGAAAGAAGCCGGCTCTGGTAATTACTGACAGCCAGGCGTTTGAACAGGTTTCTGCAGATACACCTGCTGATATTCCGTTAACTTCATTTTCTATATTGATGGCACGTTATAAAGGTTTTTTAGGAGAAGCACTGAAAGGGGTAGCTGCCATAGAACATTTGCAGGATGGTGATAAAATTCTCATAGCGGAGGGCTGTACCCATCATAGACAGTGTGAGGATATAGGAACGGTAAAAATTCCGAACTGGTTAAAGCAATATACTGGCAGACAATTAGAAATTGAGACCTGTTCCGGCCGGGAATTTCCAGAGGATGTATCAAAATATGCTCTGATCATACATTGCGGCGGCTGCATGTTAAATGAACGGGAGCTAAAGTATAGAATGAAATGTGCAGTGGATGTAGGGGTTCCTTTTACAAATTACGGGACTACTATTGCAAAGATAAAGGGTATTTTAGATCGAAGTATTGAGATATTAAAAAAGGAATCTGAACAGCAGGGGTAGAAAAAACAGTTCAATTGCGTTATAATGATTTTCGACAAAGAGAGACACAAAGGAAGGAAGGCATTTTAAAATGCGAAAAACAATAAAAACATATATAGCGGTGTTTATGCTATTGTTAGCTGTTTCCATTACAACACTTACTGTACATGCAAATTATACTGGCGGTGTAAAAGGTTCTGTAGAGATGAAAGATATTACGGCTACCATTGCAACGGACAAGCTGTCCTATGCGGAGGGCGAAAATATTTTGTTTTCCCTTGTCATTGACAACGAAAGTGAATATGACATAAAGGGAGCAAGTATCACATATGACATTAGTAATGGATTGTCGGTGTCAGACAGGACAGCAAAGAGAAAAAAGATTGGAAGAATTTCACCTGGCAGAGAAAGAGAAATGAAAGGTACTATTGAAAAAGAGGGGACGAAGTCCTTTTTTCCATGGGCACCGGATGTGATGACGGTTCTGGTGTCTGGCGTGATGGTTTTAGTGTTACTTTCAGTTGCAATGATATTGTATTACCTGTTTGCAAGAGGCCGAGTGGGGCATCGTCAGCGTTATAATGTATTTTTATTTGCAATTCTTTTTTCCGGATTTTTATTAAGTACAATGCATACAGAAGCAAAAGCAGAATTTGGGGAGATTGTAGTAAGTCCCGTAGTAGTGGTACCGTATGGAGATGAGGAAGTTGTGATTAGAATGGATATTACTATGGAATTAAGTCCGTAATCCTTACGTATCAGAAAAACTTTGTATATCATCTTGTAGTGCAGAACTGCAAACATATTATAAAAAGCTCTCACCATCATGAGAAATGGGAGAGCTTTTTGTGTTATGGTTGATTATTTATTTACAACTTTATTCAACTCTTTTAACTGTTCAAAGGTTCCGTCAATCACTTCTGAGAATTGCTGTAAGCTATGATATACATTATCAAGAGTATCTTTGCTGTTTATAGATTCTGCCGAAACTTCTTCTGATGTGGACGACAAAAGTGTTATGCTGTCCACGATAGCTGTGTTGGCATGAAATACTTCATCAATTTCATGGGTCATACTATCTACACCAGTATGTAATGTTCTCATTCCGGATTCTATTTCAAAGAAGCTTGCATTTACCAGATTTACTTTTTGTCTTTGTACATGAATGCTTTCAGCAGATTCATAAATTCCTTCTTGAGTTTCATTAGTTACGGCATTCAGTTCATCAATAATATCTGTAATTTGTTCTGTGGATATTCTTGTTTCTTCTGCCAGCTTACGAATTTCATCGGCAACTACGGCAAAGCCTTTGCCGGCTTCTCCTGCTCTGGCAGCTTCAATACTTGCATTCAATGCCAGTAGATTTGTCTGGTCAGATATGTTTAAAATGGCTTCTGTAATGCTGGAAACTTTTTCAACATTTTTCACCAGTTGTTCAACAGTATCTGATATTTTTGAGGTGTTTTTATCTACTAGCAGAGACTGTTTTTCTAGTTCGTCTGCAAGCTTCTTTCCAGCGATTATTGTTTGTCGTAAGTTATCAGTGGTTTGTTTCGCATCTTCAGCCGTATGATTGGTCTTATCTAAGCGCGATTGAATTTCTTCTGTCATATCTGCTTGTTTGTTTACCGCCTGTGCAGAATTTTCAGAACTGTTTGCAATATTATCAATAGCAATTTCGGCATTGCTCATAGATTCATTAATCACTTTTAAGTCTTCTACTACATCTTGGAATTGAGTATCTAACTGTTCTGTAATTTGAGATACGGTTGAGGTTACTCTTTCCTGATAAGCTACTTTTTCCTCGATTATTTTTTTATCTTCCTGAATAAACGTAATGATAAGATTAATTGCACGCTGTGTTCCATAGATACAGATGATGATTCCCATTACAATAAGGTTAGCATGCTCGAAGCTGGCCTCATCTCCGGAACTTCGTAGCATAGCTGAACGAATGACACATACGATAAAGGAACCAACACTTGCTAGAAGTATTACTCGGGAATTTAAATAAACCATAAACGCTGCAATGATAGGAAATACCATTGCCATGGTAGTAGGTCCATTACCAAATATTAATAACATATAAGTTATCAAAATGGTAGTGGCCATGAAAATCATGGCAATCTTTTTCTCTACAGATAACCGAACAAATACATTAATGGCAATTATTCCAAGTAAATAAATTGCAATCCTGATATAATTTGCAATGCTTAGAGTACCATCGTAGACTCCGTTCATCTCTATAACGATAAAGATGGCATGCACAACAGAGAGTGTCAGCATTAATACTTGGTTCGCCCTTCTGTACTGATCAGGTGTAAGTTGTTGTCTTTTCATAGAAATCCTCCTTATATTAATTATTTTATACACCCATGGTATCATTTTACCATTTTTTACAAATTTTGGCAATATATTTATTATGTATACAGAAAATGCATGGATTAAGGTATTTTTTAAATGTATTGTGGGAAAATAAAAACAGTATGAAATATCAAAAAGAAAGGATTGTATATAAATTACGATGAATCAGAATTATGGAATAGGAAAACAAAGTATTCGTCTGCCAAAGGCTGTATATATTCAGTCATCTGCATCAGTAGTTGGCAAAAAAGAGGGGGAAGGTCCATTAGGAAAATATTTTGATATGGTAGGAGAAAATGAGAAATTTGGATGCGAATCATGGGAAGAAGCGGAAAGTACTTTGCAAAAAGAAGCAGTAACATTAGCTCTTGGCAAGGGAAAATGTGAAGCGTTTGAGGTGCGTTATCTGTTTGCCGGTGATTTATTAGGACAGACTATTGCATCGACCTTTGGACTGGGTTCGTTTCAAATACCACATTTTGGAATATATGGAGCCTGCTCCACCTGTGGGGAGGGATTGAGTCTGGGAGCAATGACAGTGGCAGCAGGCTATGCAGATAAAGTTCTTGCAGTGACATCCAGCCATTTTGCCAGTGCAGAAAAACAGTTTCGTTTTCCGTTAGGATATGGAAATCAGCGTCCCTTGTCTGCTACATGGACAGTAACAGGTAGTGGTGCTTTTTTATTAGGAACAGAGTCTGGTATGGCTAAAATTACCGGAATTACGACGGGTGTGATACAGGACTATGGGGTAAAGGATACTATGAACATGGGAGCTTCCATGGCTCCGGCGGCAGCAGATACTATTTATCAGAATTTTATGGATTTTGAAATCCAACCGGAGGAGTACGACCACATTATTACTGGTGATTTGGGTTATGTAGGTCAGGAAATATTGATAGAATTACTGCGGAACAAGGGATATGATATTGAAAAACAGCATATGGACTGTGGAATTGAGATTTTTGACAGGGAAACTCAGGATACCCATTCCGGAGGCAGTGGTTGTGGTTGTGCAGCATCGGTGTTAAGTGCATATATTTTACCGAACATCGCCAATGGCAAGTGGAAAAAAATTTTGTTTGTGCCAACAGGGGCGTTAATGTCGCCTGTCAGCTTTAATGAAGGGCAAAGCATACCAGGTATCGCTCATGGTGTGGTTATAGAAGCAGTTTAAAGAACTCGTAACTATTCAGTACCCTCATAGGTTACCAATGTTATTATGAATTGCATTCATAATAACAGGCCAAAATCCATGCAGAATCACCTACGGTGATGGATTTTGGCCTGCTGCCACTACGTTTTCATACGGACTGTGCAGTTCA
>JBGVIB010000091.1:0-5213 GCA_045122835.1 Lachnospiraceae bacterium | reverse complement strand
ACCTGCAGCAAGACCTAAGAGAACAGGAAATATTGACTGGACTAAGGCATATGAGAATGATTCATATGATGATGATGACTTTGATATATATCTATAGTATATTTGTCGCTTTAACAATCAGGTTGTTAAAGCGGCTTTCTTTTGCAGTAAAAACCTGATAATACATTAATGTTCTCTCGGAATCTCTCTTGCACCCGTTTTTGTGGCTGATTTTCCGTCATATGCATACAAATTTAATCAACGTACGTTCCACGTACGCCTCATAAATTTGTGTACATCTGACAAAAAATCATCTCACAAAACCAGGCACAAAGAGATTCCGAGAGAACATAAGAAAAGAATGGAGGTTTTATATGAGAAAGAGAAAGCTTTATGAAAAACTATTAATGATACCGGTTGCATGTATGGCAGCTTCATTGTGTCTGTCACCTCTGACAACAAATGCTGACCTGTCAGATGAGATGACAGATGTTGAATGTGATCTTGCCACAGCCACATCTTCAAGCAAATCCATAAATGGTACAGGAACATTTCATGACAACAGCTGGGATGGTGTTCCGATAAAAAAAGTGGATGCAACAAAAGATGATTCTAAGAAGAATCTTGTACATGATTACAAGGTGGTAAAGGGTAAGGTGGTTGACACTGTAACAGGTAAGACGGTTAAGGGACTTAAGGTGTGTAAGGATGCACCGGCATATTTCGTGGGGGATGGCAGTACAAGAATTGCCATGAACAGTAACTGGGATGAGACCATTGAGGCAATTATTGATTTTGATGAGAAGAAATTAGGAGGCAGTTATCCTGTATTTAATACATATATTCCGTCATGGATTGAACCTTCTCCAAATGCTTCATTTAATCTGGAATTCAACAGTGGTGTTTACAATCTGAAGTTCGAGCGTGCATCGGTTGATCCATATCAGAGTCACTGGCTTTCACTTGATTCTAACTTCTTAAGGGCAGACGGACTGTATGTGTATGAGAAAATGCCTAAAGGGGACATGTTCGTAGCGGTAGCCACAGATTACACCAATAAGAAGAGCTATGCCAGAATTAACGGAACAGCTTCCAACGTGAAGATGGAGAACAAGACTGAAGCATATAAATATTACAGATACGCACTTTCAGAAATGGTGGTTACAGACAATCACAAAATCAAAGAGTTAAAAATATATTCAGGAGTGCGTAATGCTAACCAGATAAGGGCAGACTATAAGAGAACGGGAATTGCGTCCACTATAAAGGAAAAAGCAACAGGAACAGACGGAATTTCAGGACTTGGATGTAATCTGGCATGGACAGTTGATTCCAAAGGAAATCTTGTACAGCAGGATATGTCCGGTAAAAAGCCGGGAATATACAAGATAAAGACTGCATCAGGTGCGACCAAGACAATAGGAATTGCAAAATTTAATCCGGTGCCTGATAAGAGTGTATCTAACAAAGGTTACAAATCCCTTCACATCACAAATAAAAGAAAAAGCATTTTAAAGGGAAAACAGTATCCATTAACAGCATTTCCGTATCCGTTAAAAACTACGGGAAGTTCATACAGCAATTATGATATTGTGTGGTCATCAAGCAACACTGATGTTGCCACGGTGTATGACGG
The DNA here is from genome assembly GCA_045122835.1 of Lachnospiraceae bacterium. Taxonomy (GTDB): domain Bacteria; phylum Bacillota; class Clostridia; order Lachnospirales; family Lachnospiraceae; genus JBGVMW01. Next base: position 3,598 of record JBGVIB010000091.1, on the reverse strand, counting down.
ACTTATCATTGCAAAAAAAGCAGGTAAGACTACTATTACTGCAAAGTTAAGAGGGACAAACATTAAGGATTCATTTAATCTGAAAGTGGAAAATCCTAAGAAGGTAACGAAGAAGGTATATAACGTTCCGAAGAATTTCAAGACAAGTGATGGTTATACATTTTCGGAAAAGGACTATGAAGGCACGTTAAAAGCTATATTCGGTGCCATAACATATGCAAAGAAAAAGGGTTACAACTATGTTATGTTCCCAAAGATGAAGTTCTACGCAAGCGCATACAGTACAGGGTTACATTACTATGTGCCAAGCAATATGACAATAGTATTTCCGAAAGGCTCAGAGCTGCACATGATGTTCCCGACTAAGCTTCCGGATGGAATCAGTGCTTCAGATGCAACAAAATGTGAGTTCCACATTTTCGAGTTTGGAGTGCCATGGAACGATTATAAGAACAGATGCGAGAATTCCCATCTTATAATAGACACATATTATGGTGAGCGTTACGAGGAATTCAAAGCAAACGGTTCGGTTAATGAGGATAAATATATAGAAGAGTATCGTTTTGCTGAGTTTGGACGTAAAGCGTATAACTGCTCTGTCCAGATTACAAATGCAAATTATGCGGCAGGATATTTTATCACTGCAGATGGTACTTCATCTATTCTGAACAACACCGACGGTGCCATAAAATACAGCGATATGGTGAAAGGGCATATTGATAAAAAGGGAAAACTGGTAAAAAATTCAAACTGGATTAGCACAAAGAAATATATAAAAGTGCCTGCTGAGTTTAAAAAGGATGGATATTTCATGGCTGCCGGTAATAAGGAAGGCCACTATGGAAGACACTGGTACTGGAACAATGCATCTGCACAGCTTTATGACATTTACTGGTATAACAGCAGCAAAAAACTTATTAAAGTTGACAGCTGGCAGGGTGTTGGTGAGTATTACAGGATTCCTTCCGGTGCAGCATATTACAAGATTTCCTTCCAGCAGAGTGAGCTTCCAAAGGTGCCTTCAGGCTGCACTAAGAGCACCCCATGGATGACAATGTATGACTGCGGGGCAGCAAAAGACTGTGAGATTAAGAATACCAACCTCTATCACAGTGCAACAGGACTGTTCTCTGTAGTAGGTGAGACAGACGGCCTGTACATTCATAACAATTATGTTCCTGCAAATGGTGAAAAGCCTGCAGATGCCAGACTTGGAGACTTTGAGGACGGCTGGCTTGCCATGCGCCACTCTGTTCTTGCCAACAATGTAATGGACAAGGGAGAATATGCTTCCGGTGGATTTAATAACTTTATGCACACCAATTATTTTGGAAATGAAGTGTATACCAAGACCTGTGATGTGGACGGTCACGTAATTAATAACAGAGGCGTGGCGTTTCTGTGTGGAGACCGGTTCAGCATTAACTTCTATTATAACAAGGTGAGATATGGAAGTATATGCTGGAAGGACAGACCGAGCATGCAGTGCACGGGACATATTCATAAGAATTACAGCAGGTATGTGTTGAATTGATATAACTGAATATTCCGGCTGATTGTATTGTATAATTATCCCGAATTTCCACATACTAACTCCATATCAGATGGTTTGAAAATTCAAATCTTGTATAATGAACTCTCGGAATCCTGAGTAGTTCATGCCAGCTAAACTCTGGCAAGTACTTTGAAAACTAAATATTATCCGCGGAACAAAAAAAATGCATGAGAAATAAACATAGCTTTCACTATGTTTCAAAAAGTGGTATTATAGTCTGTAGGATTATGCTGCATTCAAAATCAACTTTCGTAGGGTGGATTCAAATGGCAAATCCCATGCATCCAGATGTTGTAGCATCAGGATGTGATAGAGTCGGCAGTACCACATCTTAGTAGACCGGTGTCTGCCGTCTTCTAGTTTGAAATCTAATTTCTCACGTTTATTAGAACGTTCCGCAGAAGTTCTTGCATTGTATTCCAGTTTCCATTCCTTACTGCTTCTTGGTGGGTTATTAAACATTCTTGGGTTGTCGTTCATAACCAGATGGACAGTACGGCCATACTTTGCATCAGAGCATGGGGCTTCGCAGGTACAGGAAAGACAACCATTTTTCCTGGAAATTTTAGGACATTTGAATTTCATGCGTCCTTTAGCAATCTCAACTCCATCACGACGCATACGAAAGCCACAAGGACAGACAGGAACGCCATCCTTGTCGATGGTAAAGTCATTTTTATAAACAGGCGGTTTTCCGCCTTTGCCATTAAGGTCAATGAATGGTGTGATGTTCTCACGCTTGAAATACAGATAATAAGGCATGGCATCATGTGCAGAATCCAATAGCACTTTTGAAACTTTGAAATCAGGAAGAAAAGCTTTCATTCTGAAAAAAGCGTGCAAAAAGCCGTGGGAATCATGTTTGGAAGCACAGGAATAATGAGGAAATATAGGTAAATCACTTTGTGAGTCCACAAGCATATATAAATCATAACCGTGATAAAAGCAATCACGAGAGGAATCCCAGCCGATGTCGCAATCAGGCTGCGAAAAGTAACGGTCACATTTACAGTCGGTAATACCTTTTTCCCGACAGCCGCAGATACGTTTTTTGCGTTCTCTGTGCGAAGTGACAACAGGAGTTCCGTCTCCGGCAAGAGCTAAGGCGTTGCTGTGAATAAGACCTTTATCTACAGAAATATCAAGGAACTCTTTTTTATAGATTTTAAACAGGGAAGCATACGGCTGGTCATCTAAATGGAACTGTGTGTGTTCCAATTCAGGAAGAAGTTCGGCAACGGTAACTTTTTCTACAGGGTCAGCTTTTGTACCCTTGGATTCAGGCTTTTTAACCTTTGTCTTAAGAGGATGGATATGAGAAGACATATGACTGTCATCGGAGTCCCACATACAACGGTTGATGAAATCGTAAAAAGTTCCAACACCGGGAGTGTTGCCTACTTCAAAACCACTGAGAATGGCATAAAGAGGATTGATTTTAAGCTGAGCAGCCCATTCTGTTAAGGAAGTAATTTTAAAATCTATTGATAAAAGATAGGAACGCTGCATGCAGGATGGAGTTCTTGGAGCAGGACCAAACTTGGAATATTTATCAGCCAATAAGGTATCGGTTTGAGATAAATCAAGATTCCAAAAACGTTCAATGATATCCCAAGTAGATTTAGCAAGAGCATCAGGATTAGGATAATATTTACGAAGATTAGTAACAACAAAGTTTTGGTAGTCAGAGTGACTGCCGCAGTTAACAGGTAACATAAAAATCGCCTCCACAATGAAAAATATTTGCCGCCGCAAGCGACGGTACTTATTAATCAATAGGCGCGAAGCGCCGCATTTTTTGCGGTTATTGTCAAGTGTTTTTTGATAAAAAAGTGGGGGATTTTATAAAAAAAGGAATCTGGAAGTCTTATAGAATGGGACTTAGAGATTCCGAGAGATTATTAGAGGGGAAAGGAGGGACAGATTTTGTTTATTGCAGAAATAATAGGGCAGTTTCTTCTTTTCTTTGGCATATATTATTTTGCAGATTGTTTTTATAGTAGTATGAATATCCAGAACCTTATTCTGGGAGGACTAGGGATT
>JBGVIB010000090.1:0-5326 GCA_045122835.1 Lachnospiraceae bacterium | reverse complement strand
ACGTTTTACTTCGTGTACCCAAAACCTTCTATTTTCGTACCAGATACAGAGAAATGTCCATCCCCTTGGCTCATTCACCTGAGATATAGAACCTAAAATTCCTTGAAAAATAAGGAAAAATGACTTGACTAAATAGGGAGGTAATAGGTTCAAAGCAGAATATCAGATTAGCATACAGAAATCTGAAAGGTAATAAAGGCAGCAAAACCAAAGGTACTGACGGAAAGACAATAGATGATATTTCCAAACTCAATGATGACATGCTGATTAAGGAAGTGCGAGCCAGATTAGAGGACTATAAGCCCTTGCCAGTGCGGAGAGTATATATACCAAAGCCTGGCAGTGATAAAAAGAGACCTCTTGGCATACCGACCATATGGGACAGACTGATTCAACAATGTATTTTGCAGGTGCTAGAACCCATATGTGAGCCGAAATTTCATAATCATTCCTATGGATTCAGACCTAACAGAAGTACCCACCATGCAGTCAGCAGAATGGTAAGCCTAATCAATTTAGGCAGACATTATTATTGCGTGGATATTGATATTAAAGGATTTTTCGACAATGTCAATCATGGGAAACTGATGAAGCAAATATGGAATCTTGGAATCAGGGATAAAAGGCTGTTGTGTATAATAAGCAAACTTCTAAAGTGTGAAATTGAGGATGAGGGAATACCTACAAAAGGAACACCGCAAGGTGGAATACTTTCCCCGTTGTTATCGAACATTGTGTTGAATGAGCTTGACTGGTGGATAAGCGACCAATGGGAAACTTATATGCCACGAAAGGGAAATAACAAAGGTTTTGCACAATACGCCAGACAGTATACAAATCTAAAAGACGGTTATATTGTTCGTTATGCAGATGATTTTAAAATAATGTGCAGAACATACACCGAAGCACAGAGATACTATCATGCAGTTGTTGATTTTCTAAATAATAGGCTTGGTCTGGAAATTAGTCCAGAAAAGTCAAAGGTTACCAATTTGAAAAAGAATTCATCAGATTTTCTTGGATTCAAAATCAAAGTAGTGCCACAGGGAAAATCAAAGTATGGTTATGTTGCAAAAACAGATATGTGCGATAAAGCCTTGAAGAAAACAAAAGCTAATTTGAGACAGAAGATTCTTGAAATACAGAATCATACAAACGCAGAGGAAGTAAAGAAGTATAACAGTGCAGTCACTGGCATACAGAATTATTATCGAATTGCATCTAATATTTATAACAATCTCACAGAGGTTGATTATGCTTTATTACGAACCCGTAACAACAGGTTAAGGAAGAAAGCTAAAATAGTCCGATTTGGCGAAACTCCTAGTGATTTCAAAAAGAAAACGACAGGAATCAGAGACTGTAAAAAGATTTACAGGATTATGGATATTCATATGCTACCGATAACAGGAGTGCATCATAAATCTCCAATGAATTTCTCACAGGAGATATGCAACTATACTGAAAAAGGAAGAAAGAAAATCCATAATAATCAGAGAGCAGTGGAAAGCAGTAGATTGAAAGCATTTCAGATGTTTCTAAATGAAGAAGATACTATTGAATTTAGAAATAACATGGTGTCAAAATTCGTGGCACAGTATGGGAAATGTTACATTACTGGAAATGAATTAGAGCCAGAAAATGCAGTCGGTATCAGAATAAAACCAAAAGAAAGGAATGGTACTGACGATTATAGCAATATCGTTATTGTTAGCAAAGCTGTTATTCCACTTATTGAAGATATAAATACTGATTACTGTAGTAAACTTTCGGAAAAGCAGAAAGTGAAGCTGAATCGACTAAGACGAGCTAGAAAACTTAAACCTGTTAAAGGAACTTGTAAACTTGCTTGAACACGAGGGAACGCCGTATGCGGTGAAAGTCGCACGTACGGTGTGAGTCGGGGGAAAAGTTGGAGATAATTTCAAAGGCTTACCTATCGACATAATACTTTGATATTGCCCAGACTTACGGCGGAACGGTGGTAAATATGTCTACTTACACGGATAACTATGTGAATCCACTGGCGATGGATGTGTGGAACCTTGACCAGAACGATACAAAGGGCTGGGTAAGAGAAAAGGGTGAGTTCATGCTTGGTCTTTGCGAGCAGTGTATTGGTGACAGCTTAAATTCTCGCCAGAAGTCTATTATTGACAGGTGTGTGAGAAAGCTTTATATCGACATTGCCAGAAGCAGGGAGAAGTATATCCCGATTATGAGTGATTTCTACGATTTGCTGTTACAGCAGCCGGAGGAGGAAGCAAAGGACATTGCATTGTCACTTGAGTTGTTTGTTAGCGGTTCATTAAACATCTTCAATCATCAGACAAATGTTGATGTGGATAACAGATTTACTGTGTATGGTATCAGGGATTTGGGTGCAGAGCTTAGTCCGATTACTATGCTTGTAATGATGGAGTCGATTCAGCAGAGAATTGTGGAGAATGGTAAGAAGGGCAAGGCAACATGGCTCTATATTGATGAGTTCCATGTGCTTCTTAATTCCGAGTATTCTGCGAAGTATTTGCAACAGCTTTGGAAGAAGGTTAGAAAGCAGGGCGGCTTATGTACCGGTATTACTCAGAACGTAGTTGACCTTTTACAGAACTACACTGCAACTACAATGCTTGCAAACTCTGAATTTGTGGCACTTCTTAAGCAGGCGAATACGGACAGTTCCAAGATGGCAGAGGTTATCGGTGTATCAGAGGCACAGCTTCGCTTTGTAACAAATACCGCATCAGGTATGGGACTTATTAAGTGTGGTTCAGTGGTGATTCCTTTTGATAATCAGATTAGTAAGGATACGGATCTTTATAAGTTATACAACACCAATATTCACGAGTTAATCGAGGAAAAAAAGAAAAGAGAAGCAGGTAAATGATAAAGCATTTGACATGGATAATCCTGTGACTTAAAATTTCTATGAGGTCGCAATTTGCGACCTCATAGAAGGATTGTGAGGAAGATATGAAGGATAGTGAATTAATTGGAAAAGTTCATAATGCTGTGTACCAGCAGTGTAAGAATAGAGGATATGCTGCGGCTGTGGATGTTTTGGTAGATGTAGGAGTACTGACGAAGGCAAAGGCAGAGGAATGGAGATTTGGGAAAATTCCATATCTGGAGGCTGCTTGTAGCTGCAATCTGCGACAGTTAAACCTAATATTAAGAGAGATGCGAGTGTATTCTGAAAAGTCAGGATATAAGCCTTCGTTCTGCTACTATAAAAGATGGGGAACGAAGAAGAAAAACGGGCAGGGCAAGAAGCCGGTTATACCATTGCGCTTCAGTAAAAGTGGAAATGAATCGTTGGAAAAAACATATGCAACACATTATGTAAAAAAGGAATTTTTTTCAATAAAGGATGAAAGTACCTTTTTTGAGGAAAAAGAAAATTTTACAGACTGATAATTAGGATTGACGCATTTGTGTTTTGTGGTATAATTTAATTAAAATCCGTAAAAAATAGAAAAATACGGATTTTAATTAAAAGAGGTGATTGTATGATATACACATACAAAGAATGTATTGAAAAATATAAAACTAATTATGAAATCAGTAAACTTGTTGCAGAGGGTTCCCTGGTAAGAGTTCGCAGGGGCGTATATTCTGACAATGAACATGAAACGGAGCTGGCGATAATAAGTAAGGCACATCCAGAAGCTGTATTTACACTGAATAGTGCCTTTTATTATCATGGGCTTACAGATACAATTCCAAGAAGCTATTATTTACTTACGGATAAGAATTATACCAAAATCAAAGATAAGAGAGTTACGCAGTTCTTTGATAATAACGACAGTCTTGAAATGGGTGTGGAGACAAAAGTATATAATGGTACGGAAATCCGTATTTTCAACCGGGAACGTATGATGGTTGAATTGATTCGCAATAAAAATAAGTTCTCGTTTGATTATTACAAGGAGATTATAGCTAATTACAGAAAACTGATTTATGAGTTGGATATACAGGCAGTCCAAGAGTATGCGTGCCAGCTTCCGAAAACAAGGCTTGTTTTAGATACGTTACAGATGGAGGTGTTTTAGATGAATTTATCTGATATGGTTAGAAAAATGCAGGAAATAGGGTATGAAACGGATGATGCTCAGGCGAGAGTGTGTCAGGATATTGTTTTGAAGGCGATATCAAAAAGCACTCTATCCAGAAATGTAACAATAAAGGGTGGAGTCGTTATGAGGAGCATAACGAATAATATCCGTAGGGCAACGCAGGATATGGATATAGACTTTATTCGATATTCCCTCTCAGATGAGTCGATCGATAATTTTGTTGCAAAACTGAATTGCATTGAAGGAATTACAATAACAAGAGTCGGGAGAATTGAAGAATTAAGCCAACAGGATTATAAAGGGAAACGAGTGAATGTGCACATTAAAGATACACATGGAAATCTGATAGAAAGCAAGATTGATCTGGGAGTGCATAAGCACATGGAGATTGAACAGGAAGAGTATTGTTTTGACATTGCTTTTGATGATGAGGGAGCATCACTTCTTATAAATACCAGAGAGCAGATGTTTGCAGAGAAGCTGCGTTCACTTCTGAAGTTTGGTACATTTAGCACCCGCTATAAAGATGTCTATGATATGTATTACCAGTGTGGAAGAATGAATGAACAAAAGCTGATTGAGTGTCTGCATACATTCATTTTTGATGATACAGGAATGCGTGAAAACGATATGTCTGCTATCCTGAAAAGATTAAAATTTGTTTTTCGTGATAAGATATATAAGGACAGGGTGGATAAGAGCGATAAGAGGTGGTTAGATACCGAGATTGATGAAGTATTTGCCGCAATAGTAGAGTATCTGAAACACTTTGGATAAAATCCGTAAAAATACGATAATTACGGAAGTTGTTAAAAACAATTAAATTTAGATTGATTTTACATAGCCGTTAAGGAGTGCTTTGCTCCCTAGCGGCTTATTTTTTGCAAAGGGAGCATTCCTATAGAACATGAAATTTGAAAAAAATAAAATCTCCCCGTATGATGTATATGAGTTTGGCGACTTAATACATCAGAAAACAAAGGAGATTTTATAACATGAGTAAAAGAAACCATTTAAAGGAACGCTTAAACAAAAAACTTGAAGCAGTAACATTTAGAACCTTAATTGTAGGTGTCGATATAGCCAAGCACAATCAGTGGGCGAGATTTGTAGATTGTCGTGGTATCGAGCATAACAAGGCTCTTAAATTTGAAAATAATCGTAATGGTTTTAATGCAATCTTAACAAGGATTTATGAAATCTGCAAGCAGGAAGATTTTAATAAGGTTATTGTTGGGATGGAACCAACA
>JBGVIB010000089.1:0-25629 GCA_045122835.1 Lachnospiraceae bacterium | reverse complement strand
AATTGCATTCATAATAACAGGCCAAAATCCATGCAGAATCACCTACGGTGATGGATTTTGGCCTGCTGCCACTACGTTTTCATACGGACTGTGCAGTTCAGCACAATACAAGATTGTATTGTCCTGGTTCTGAATAGTTACTACAATTCTATATAATAAAAAAAACACAATTCGTACTTTTCTTCAACTACAATAGTTCCCACTCCACTCAATATTTAATAAATCCCCCAAATGTTTCACGTGAAACATTTTTCATATAATTTTTTCATGTGAAAAATACTTATACATCAAGTAATTAAACTATTACTTCTAATATACGCAAGAGCCAATTTTAGTGTAACTTATACTAAAGCGTATCCCTAAATTCATTCCTATAATCTGTACGCCACACTTTGCGGTAGAGTTAAATATAAATTTAGCCCATATAGTCCACTACAACTAAATTTATATCAAATTCCCCACATAGTGGAACTCACATCTTGCAGAAAGCAATTTTGGTACACGCTCTAGAGCACATTTAAAAATTCATTCCCATAATCTGCACGCCACACTTTACGGTGAAATTTACTATAAATATTCCACATAATAGAACATACATCCCCCAGGACATAATTTTAAAATCATGCTCTATAAAATTTAGCATACAAAAAAACCGATACACAAGTTCACCACACCTGTATATCGGTTCCAAAAGATGAGAAAGATATTAGAAACACTTTGCTGTTTCTCAATATTATTCTAATGATAATATATGATTCTCCAATGACCAAAATGTGTTTTTTTTATGAACTACATTTTAGTTCATTATGCTACTCATTTTTGTTAAATATCAATCATGCCGTTACGAATTGCAAATACTGCTGCCTGTGTTCGGTCTGCTACACCTATTTTCTTAAAGATGTTAGAAATGTGATTTTTTACAGTACGTTCGCTAATAGCAAGCATATCTGCTATTTCTTTATTAAACAAACCTTCTGCTAATAATTTTAATACCTGCACTTCACGCTTTGTCAATTCATCAATTAATGTCTGTTCTGTACTTCTAGCAATTAATTTTGAATTTAGCGCTGGTGTTAATTCTGGCTGGATAAAACGCTCTCCATTATATACACATTCTACTGCTTTGAATAACTCTCTTGAACCGGAATCCTTTAAAATGTAGCCATCTGCTCCTAAATCAATAGCCTTTAACACATACTCTACTTCATTATGTATTGTAAGCATTAACACTTTGATATTATATTCCTGTATTTTTATTGCCTGCAACACTTCTATTCCATTCATCTCTGGCATATTGATGTCCAACAATAACACATCTGCATTGCAACTTGAAAGCAATTGCAAGCACTCCTTACCATTTGCAGCTTCACCAATTACTTTAATATTTTCATTTAATTCTAATAACTGACTAATCCCTTCCCGAATCATCGAATGGTCATCTGCTAAAACAACTTTAATCATCACAAATCTCCTTGCTAATAGGCACTCTTATGGTAATTTCCGTACCCAGTTCTTTTTCTGATGTAATATCAATTTTACCATTTAAAAGGTGTACACGTTCATAAATTGTTGATAAACCAAATTTTTTCTCTACATTTTCCTTGACCTTGTCCATCAGATTATTTACTTCAAATCCTCTTCCGTCATCACGAACTAGTAATCTAAGATTATCTTTTTTATAATCTATATGTATATCAATTTTACTTGCCTCTGCGTGTTTGATAACATTGTTGCAGGCTTCTTGAATAATTCTGAACAAAGACAATGAAACAACCTGTTTAAAAGACGGACATATTCCAGTAACACAATAATTGACTTTTATACCGGAACTTTCTTCAATTTTAGAAAGAAAACGCTCTATCGTCTCATCAACCCCCATATCATCAAAGGACATGGGACGCAAATTATAGATAATCCGTCTCATATCACAAATAATATTGTGAAGACTGTGATTAATAGTCTGCATTTCTAACTTTGCACGAATACTATCCTGCTCCATAATTGAAAAACATAAATCGATCTTGTGGGTCAAAGCTGTTAGGTTCTGTATTGTTGAATCATGTAAATCCCTTGCAATACGCTTCCGCTCAATTTCTTGAATTTCTAATGTTTCTAATCCTAAATTGATTTTGTCATTATGTTGTGTAGAATAACAACTTCTCAATTCTTCAAATATATTCTCTAAAAATTCCTTACTTTCTTCATTAGACGCTACTTTCTTCTGCAATTCTATGTTTGATTCCAAGAGTGCATACTTTTTTTGCATCAATTCCTCGATTTTTTCATCATCATACCCTGACATCCCACCTGGTACAAATACCTGATGAGTTGTCATCTCATGTTCTTTTAGCTGATTAATCTGCTCATCGATACTCTCAATCTCCGCTTTATTCTCTTTCAATCTTTCATTATAAAATTGTCTGTATTCCAGAAAATTATTATATTGCGCATCTAAAAATTCACTATTCCACTCTTTTTTTACATTTTGTTTATCAAATAACAACTTCCGCACCTCTTGCATCGTTTTTTATAGTTATTAAAACAATTTACTTTGCACTTTAATGTATTAAAGTCCGTACACAAACTAAAGCATAATTATTATATACCAATTTTCTACCCTAGTCAAAATGATTTGTGAATCTTTTTTCATATTTTATGTGTAAAAAATTTTATCTGCTTTATTTTTATAATATCTTGTTATGAAAAAAGTTATTCTGCGAAGTTTTACCAGATATCTCTGAATCACGCAGAATATTTTTCTGAGTGTGCATATCAAAAAACATAGACGTAGCGGGCTACGTTGAGACTTTTTGACATGCGCAATCAAAAAAATAGACAAGTGATTCAGTTGAGTTGTTTCGAATACACTATACTAGTATAAGAATTAAACCTTGAAATAATAAAGAAACTGTTGTAAAGTTGATATAGAAATGCATAGCTGTAACTATGATGACACTGAATAGTTACAAATAAACAATTATTTCTATAACATATAATACTGGAGGTTTCTTATGAAAAAAAAATTTAAAAATTTATTTTTTCATAGTGCTTTAGCCATTATTCTTTTACATAGCATAAATCTTTTGGTTAATTTTATTGCAACAATAAAGGAATTACTCCCGATTAAATCCGGGAATTATTATGACTGGCGCTTTGGTAAATTATATTATGATAAACAGGGTTCTGGTAACCCACTACTACTCATTCACGACTTAAATGCTGGTGGTTCCGGTCAGGAATGGAATGCTGTTGTAAGTGAACTTTCCAAAAGCCATACTGTATATACTATTGATCTGCTTGGCTGTGGTCGTTCTGAAAAGCCAAGATTAACCTATACTAATTTTTTATATGTACAGTTACTTTCTGATTTTATCAAAAATGTAATCGGACATAAAACAGATGTCATCACCTCTGGCAGTTCCGCCCAACTGGTTCTGATGGCATGTCACTATTCCGATACCTTATTCAATAGAATCGTTTTGGTAAATCCGGATAATTTAAAGCAGCTAAACAAAATACCTTCCAAAAAGACAAAAACATTAAAATTTCTTTTGGAGATACCAATTATTGGAACCTCTATTTATCACATACTTACAGGTAAATATAATTTTGATCACGAGTTTATTGAACATTACTTCTACAATCCATTTAAAGTGGAAGATGCACATATTTATAGCTTTTATGAGGCTGCTCACTTAGAACACTCTGCAGGCAGATATTTATATGCCAGTTTAATCGGCGGTTATCTTAATGTCAATATTCTTCCTGCTTTAAAATCCATTAACCAGTCTATTTATATTATAGGTGGTGAAAAGGAAGCAAATATTTCAGACACAATTAGTGGCTATCAGGAATGGAATTCTTCTATTGAAGCTACTACCATTGAAAAATCAAAGCATTTCCCACATATGGAAATGGCAGAGAAGTTTTTAGATACGATTTCTCTCTATTTATAAAATTATAAAAAGAGTGCAGGCAACTACGGAATCTCATTTTGTCCAATATGCCTGCACTCCTTTTTATTTACCTAAGGGCTCTTTCGCCGGTAATCCCGCTTTTCTAGGATATTTAGGTGACGTATTTCGTTCTTTTTTTATCACAATAAATGCTCTTGTAATATCAGAATCTGGCAATAAAAATTCTTCTGTACTTACCAGTTCGCCTCCTAACACCCCAATTGCTTTTTCAGCTGTAACTAACTCCTCTCCTGCACTAACTGCCTTATACGAGATAAAATATCCATTTTTTTTCACATAGGGAATACAATACTCTGATAAGGTGGATAAGTTGGCTACCGCTCTTGATACGCATAAATCAAATTGCTCCCTGTATTCTTTTTTCTTAGCAAAATCTTCAGCCCTTCCATGGATCAGTTCAATATTAGATAAGCCCAATTCTTTTACAACATTATCAAGAAACTTAATCCTTTTATTCAGAGAATCCAGAAGTACAAATTTCTTATCTGGAAATAATATTTTTAAGGGAATTCCCGGAAATCCTGCTCCTGTTCCAAGGTCAAGTATTGTCTGAACCTGTTCAAAGTCAGTCACTTTTATGATAGATAAACTATCTAAGAAATGCTTACAGAGCACTTCCTCCCATTCTGTAATTGCAGTTAAGTTCATCACCTTGTTCCATTCATTTAACAGCTCATAAAATCTGGTAAACTGGCATAATTGCTTCTCTGTTAATGTAATATGAAAATCTTCTAATCCTTTTAAGAACTTCGAATAATCGTATTGCTCCATAATGCCTCCTAATGCTTTTTCATCTGTTCCATATAAACTAACAACACCGAAACATCTGCTGGGGATACACCAGAGATTCTGGACGCCTGACCGATATTTACCGGTCTGTATTCTTTCAACTTCTGTCTTGCTTCAGTACGAAGACTTGATACATCATCATAATCAAAATTTTCAGGTATCTTCTTACTTTCAAATTTCTTAAACTGCTCTACCTGCTTTAACTGGCGTTTAATATAGCCCTCATACTTAATATGAATGGTTACCTGCTCTGTTACAGCATCTGATAAAGCTGGTCTCTCTGTATCAAGTGGTGCAAGTTTTGCATAATCAAGCTCCGGACGTTTAATCAACTCTTCTAATGTGGTACCTGATTTTAGGGGGGTACTCTCATACTGTTCTAACAATTCCTGTACCTCTTGTGATGTTCCCACATAAGTATTAGATAAACGTTTAATTTCTGCCTCAATCTGCTGTTCTTTTAACTCTAACGCATCCATTTGTTCCTGACTAATAAGACCTGCCTCATATCCTTTTCTTCTTAATCGAATATCTGCATTATCCTGACGCAGCAACAGTCGGTATTCCGCTCTGGATGTCATCATGCGGTATGGCTCATGTGTCTCCTTTGTTACCAAATCATCTATCAACACACCAATATAAGCTTCTGAACGATCTAGAATAAGCATTTCCTTGTTTAAAGTTTTTCTTGCAGCATTAATCCCCGCCACAAGTCCCTGTGCAGCAGCTTCCTCATAACCTGAGCTTCCATTGAACTGTCCGCCACTAAATAAGCCCTTAATTGCCTTAAATTCCAGTGTCGGGTCTAACTGTCTTGGGTTAATGCAATCATACTCAATTGCATAGGCATTACGAACTATTTTAGCATTTTCTAATCCCGGTACGGTATGATACATAGCTTCCTGCACATCCTCTGGCAGGGAACTTGACATACCACCTACATACATCTCATTGGTATACAAGCCTTCTGGCTCAATAAATACCTGATGTCTTTCTTTATCTGCAAATTTCACTACCTTATCTTCAATAGATGGGCAGTATCTTGGACCGGTTCCCTCTATAATCCCTGCATAAATTGGAGATCTGTCTAAATTAGCGCGAATAATTTCATGTGTTTTTTCATTGGTATATGTGAGGTAACAGGACACTTGCTTCTTTTGTACAGACTCCGGATCTGTGGAAAAAGAAAATGGCACCACTCTCTCATCACCAAACTGCTCCTCCATCTTAGAAAAATCAATGGTTCTGGCATCCATTCGCGCCGGTGTTCCTGTCTTAAAGCGAAACATTTCAATTCCATTTTCCTTTAAGGAATCTGTTAAATGGTTGGCTGCCATTAAGCCATTTGGCCCTGTGTGGGTAATACTTTCCCCAGTCAGGCATCTGGCACGCAAATACGTTCCTGTACAAAGCACCGCCGCCTTACAATAATAAGTAGCACCTGTCTGTGTTTTTACGGCCTTTAACACACCATCCTCAACTACAATATCTGTAACCTCTGCCTGCTTAACGGTCAAATGTTCTGTATTCTCTAACACCTCACGCATACTTCTTGAATATGCCAGCTTGTCTGCCTGGGCTCTTAGTGAATGGACTGCCGGTCCTTTAGAACCATTTAACATCTTAGACTGGATAAATGTCTTATCAATATTTTTTCCCATCTCTCCGCCTAAGGCGTCGATTTCTCTTACCAGGTGCCCTTTCGAGCTTCCTCCAATATTGGGATTACATGGCATCAATGCAATACTGTCTACACTTACAGTAAACACCACTGTCTCTAATCCTAATCTTGCACAGGCTAATGCAGCTTCACAGCCAGCATGCCCGGCACCTACAACAGCAATATCTATATATTTTTCTACACAAGGCATGGATATATCCTCCTTTATTTACCCATACAAAACTTACTGAAAATTTCATTAACCAAATCGTCCTCAATTTCTTCCCCAATAATGAGTCCCAAGGAAGTATACGCATTCATTAAATCAATAGAGTAAAAATCTTCCGGCAACTCTGCCTTTACACTTTCCTGCACCATTCGAAGGCTTTCTAATGCTTCCTCTAACAAATGCTCATGACGTACATTTGTAATAATCACTTCATGATTATAATCTATTTCACCTGACAAAAACCATTGCTTTATCGTTCCAATAAAATCATCAATACCAGTATTTTCTTTCGCTGATATTTCAATTACCGGCATGCCCACTTTACTTTCAATATCCGCTTTTTTCACAACACTTGTCAAGTCTGATTTATTCAATAAAATAACAGCTTTCTTATCACCAATCATAGATAGAATTTCTTCATCATCTGTATCTAGTGCTACAGATGCATCAATAATATGAATAATCAAATCTGCCTTATCTGCGTATTGTTTGGCTCTCTCTACACCAATTTTTTCAACCACATCTTCTGTCTTACGAATACCTGCTGTATCTACCAGATTCAATTGAATCCCATCAAGTAAAATCGTTTCTTCCAATACATCTCTTGTGGTTCCTGCAATGTCAGTAACAATCGCCCTTTCCTCTCCAACCAGACGGTTTAAAAAGGAAGATTTTCCTGCATTTGGACGACCTACAATTACTGTCTTAATCCCTTCTTTTACCAGCTTACCATTTTTAGATGTTCTAAGAAGTGTTTCCATTTCCTGAATAAGACCAACTACAATACCGCCTAACTTTTCACTATAACCATCAATACTGATATGCTCCGGATCATCTAATGCAGATTCAATAAATGCAATCTCATAAATAATCCGCTCTCTCATAGATTTTATTTTCTCAGCCACCACACCCTTTAACTGGTTCACAGAACTTTTTAAGGCATATTCATTACTGGCATGAATCAATTCCATTACCGCTTCTGCCTTGGTCAGATCCATTTTTCCATTTAAAAATGCACGCTTTGAAAACTCCCCCGGTTCTGCTGGTCTGGCACCACATTTTACTGCCAGCTTTACAATTTTTTCCATAATCATTACACCGCCATGGCAGTTAATTTCCACGGTATCTTCTCCGGTAAATGTATGAGGGGCTAACATAACTGATGTTAGTACTTCATCTACTAATTCCTCTCCATCATATATATGACCGTAATGAATCGTATGGGTGCTTACATCCTTTAATGCAGTTACTTTTTTACTTCGAAACAAACGGTCCCCCACTGCTACTGCTTCCGGGCCGCTGATTCTTATAATTCCTACTCCCGAATTTGTAAGTCCCGTTGCAATGGCTGCAATGGTATCAAACGTTTCAAACATATCTATTCACAACCTTCTTAATAAACTCTATATAATTGCTTATCTTTCATTTTTAAACCCACGTAATTATAACAGACAATTTCATATTGCACAATGAGGAATCCTTATTGTATACTAAATCTTGATAAAAATTATTGGTAATTTGTAATGCTTTAAAAAGTACCAAATGTATACATTTTTTCAATAGTTTTAATATTTTCAACACAAGAAAGGACACATACTATTATGACTACAATCGGAATTATTGGTGCTATGGACGAAGAAATAGCTGCTTTAAAAGAAGAAATGACGATAGAATCCACTACCACAAAAGCCTCCATGGTATTTTACAAAGGTACCTTGTCTGGCAAACAGGTTGTATTGGTACGCAGCGGAATTGGTAAAGTAAATGCTGCTGCCTGCACACAGATTTTAGCAGATCTTTTCCAGGTTAATTATGTGATTAATACTGGTATTGCCGGTTCCTTAAATGCAGCTATTGACATTGGTGATATTGTCATTTCTTCTGACGTACTTCATCATGATATGGATGCTACCGGATTTGGCTATCCGCTAGGTCAGATTCCGCGTATGGATACCCTTTCCTTTTCAGCAGATAAGCACTTAATTAACCTTGCTGAAAAAACGTGCCAACAGGTAAATCCGGATATTCACACACATATCGGACGTATTGTCAGTGGTGACCAGTTTATTTCCGATAAGGATGTAAAAAACCGTATTTGTAATAATTTCAACGGTTTCTGCACGGAAATGGAAGGTGCCGCAATCGCCCAGACAGCCTACTTAAATAACATTCCATTTGTTATCCTTCGTGCCATTTCTGACAAAGCAGACGACAGTGCTACCGAAGACTATCCTACCTTTGAAAAGAAAGCCATTGCACACTCCGTCAACCTGTTGAGGGCAATGTTAGCAGAATTTTAATCTCATTACAGCAAACGCCTGTCCAACCGGACAGGCGTCATCCTTATTCTTCTACATTAGCATATTCTTCTTTTTTATTGTATGAATTATTATAGTTCTTTCTATATCCACCATAGGTCCTAGAACCGGTTCTCTGGTAATTGCCTCTATTTTCTCTTTTAGGTGCAACTACTACATATCTAAATGGTTCTTCCCCTTCACTATGAGTCACCACAAACCCATCATTCTGCAAAGCTGCATGAATCACACGTCTTTCGTATGGATTCATTGGCTCTAATGATACACTCCTTCTTGTACGCTTTACCTTATATGCAATATTCTTAGCAAGGTTCTCTAAAGTATCACGGCGACGTTTTCTGTAGTCTTCTGTATCTACCTTTACACGGATATAATCTTCACTGTACTTATTCGCCACTAAGCTCGCTAAGTATTGGATGGAATCTAATGTCTGACCTCTTTTACCGATTAAGACACCCATTTCGTCACCTGTTAATTCGATATCCATAGACTTATCAATATCGTCATATTTTATTTCAACATTGACTTCCATATTCATAGCCTTGAACATATCAAGTAAAAATTTCTTTACAGCCCCATCTAATGTAAATTTCAGGTTTACACGAATCACCGCATTTTTAGCACCTATTCCTAAGAATCCATTGTTTCCTTTTTCAATTACTTCATACTCAATGTTATCACTTGATGTTCCTAAACGAATGGTAGCTTCCGTAATTGCATCATTTACTGTTTTTGCAGAAATCTCAATATAATCGTTCATTACGACTTCCCCCTACTTCTTTTTCGACTTTTCCTCAAACTGTTTCACCATGTTGGCTTTTGCGGCAAGACTATTTGGATTCTTTGAAGCATTCTTATAATATTCATTTGCTTTGCGAAGCTTTTCCTCTCTCTCTGCCTGAGTCGTTGCCTGCTTTGATGACTCACCACCATTAGCCATGGTCTGAATTCTTTTTGTATTTGCATTGGCATTATTAATTAATTGTTCCGATGCAATTCCCATTTTTTCACGTTTTTCTTTTGCCTTTTCCATATTCTTAGCAATCAGTTCATCCATATCAACCTTACCTAATATACGATTGATTACAACCTGCTGAACAGAACGGATCACCGCACCACATATCCAGTATATACCCAGACCTGACGGTAATGTAAAGCACATAAAGGCTGATATAATTGGCATTACATTATTCATCATTTTCATAGATGCCATCATCTGGTCATTGGTACCTGGCTGCTGCTTGTTTCCATTTGCCTTATTTGCTTCTGACATTGCCATAGATAACTGTACATTTACCCACTGTGTAAGGGCAGATAATACAGGAATCATAATTGCACCTAATACTAACAGGAAAGAACCTGCCGCCCATGCAGATGACATAATGTCAGATGGTGAATTTCCAATATTTAAACCTAAAAAGTTATTTACCTGCTCAAGTTCCTGTGTTGTGGAAGCAATAGAACCTGATAAATCAGGAAACTTTTCACTCAATGCATTCCAATCTGATGAAGAAAATTTATTTAATACATCCACGAATGCATTTCTTGCACCTTCTCCGGTGAAATCACTGCTTCCAAATCCTTTTGACTTGCCAACCTCCTGCATGTAAGCAGCAATGCCATCTATAGACATCATTTTATTTACAAGACTTAAATAAATATTTTTTACAGAATCTACATAAGCAGGGATTCTATATACTACCTGATATAAAGCTAAAAGAATTGGCATCTGTATTAACAACTGTACACAGCTACCACTTGGAGAAACGCCGTATTTTTCATACACCATTTTCGTTTCTTCATTCATCTTCATTGCAGATTCATTGTCTCTTTTACCTTCGTATTTTTTCTGAATTGCCTGTATTTCCGGCATCATTTTTGTCTGCATTCTCGAAAACTTCTGCTGCTTATAAGTAAGCGGCGTCAGCAATAGATAAATAATTAATGTAAAAAGAATAATAGATAAACCAATATTTGGAATCCCTACTAAATCTAAAAAATTATAAATAGCATCCATCAGATAGCCCAGTAACGAAGCCACTGGTCCGATAATAAACATGGATGACTTGGTCAGTATCATGCTTGTCAAAATTTCTCCTCCTTAAGTTGACTGAACTATTATCAGCCTTATGGTACCGGATCATATCCACCCTTTGAGAATGGATTACATCTCAGTATTCGATAGCAGGTTAATGCCCCGCCCTTTACCGCACCATATTTCTCTATGGCTTCTAATCCGTATTGCGAACAGGTTGGAAAGTATGGACAACAGGTTGTTTTCATTGGTGATACATATTTTCTATACCACCGTATTAATCCAATCATAATTTTTTTCATACCTATTATTATCCCTCTATTATTATATTGTGAATCTTACTAATATGCATTAATGCACTTTCCACTTCGCGATATCCTTTTTCCTTTGCCGCTACTCTTACTACAATTACAACATCATAGCCGGCTTTAAATTCATCCTCATGCAATCTGTAGCTTTCTCTCAATAAACGAGTTAAATGATGTCTCACCACACTATTTCCTACTTTTTTACTTACAGAAATACCTACCCTGTTGCGGTTACTATCATTTTCCATTACATACATAACCAATAATCTGTTGGCACAGGATTTACCATTACGGTACACAGTTTGGAAATCCTTGTTTTTCTTTAAAGATTCGGAAAATTTCATATCTGCATTTCTCCTATCTGCGTGTTTCAAACACTATCTTCTATAACAAACCCCGTCCATTATCACCAAATAACCTGTGTATGATAACCAGACGGGGATTCTCTTTTTTTCTATAGAAGAAGAAAAGACCACATATATATGCGGCCTATGCTGATAATACTTTTCTTCCTTTTGCTCTTCTTGCAGCTAACACTTTTCTACCGCTTGCTGTGCTCATTCTCTTTCTGAATCCATGAACTTTACTTCTAGATCTTTTCTTTGGCTGAAATGTCATTTTCATTACTAACACACCTCCTTTAAACACCAGATATCTATTAAAATATATGGTAGTAATCTTGTCTGCCATAAAAACATCATTTCAATTATATTCAAACAAGTTTGATAAGTCAAGCAAAACCTTATTTTTTTTTATTTTTTTCTTTATTTATGAATTTCTTATTGTGGATAACCTTGTTAATTCCGATCTCTGTTTTTCTTCTTTTTCCACCAATTCACTTTCTCCACCAGTGGATTTTTTGAGTTATCCACAAATTGTGGACAAATTGTGGATAACTGTGTATATGCTGTTGATTTTTTGATCCCAATTGACAGTTTTTCCTTGATCTTAGCCACATTTTCAGATGTGTACAACCACTTATCCACCTATGTGAATAACCCTTTTTTTATTTAAAAAATTCACTTTCTGCCCCCTCAGATTTCACACAGGATCACCATTTTCACATGCTCCACTTTCTACAATTCACAGTCTGTGGATAAAAAATTTTTTATTTGCTTTATTTCTCATTTTAGTATAAGATATAATTAATATTTATCATTAGGGATATTTTATTCACTGATAGGCCGTGTTAAAAAATGAGGTACACGGTTTTATTTGAGTACTTTATATTCTATTTAATATACAAATGCCTGGAGATGAACACTATGGAACGGTTAAAAGAGAAATGGAATGACATTTTAAACAGACTGAAAATCGAGTACGAAATATCAGACATCGCCTTTAAGACATGGATTTTATCTATTTCCATCTATCGCGTAGAAGACGATATGATTTATTTTCTTGTACCCGAACAACAAAAACGCGATTTAATAAGAAAGAAATATTCTGACCAGATTAAGGTTACAATTGCAGAAGTTCTTGGGGAAGAATACGATATTGATTTTCTAATTGAAAGTGAATTAGAAGAGCAGTTTGATTTTATGAAAAAAGAACCTCTTTCTTCCAAACATGAAACTGCCAATCGTTCTACCTTAAATACAAAATACACATTTGATACTTTTATCGTTGGTAAAAATAATGAATTTGCTCATTCTGCTGCACTAGCTGTTGCAGAAATGCCGGGAGAGACCTACAACCCTCTCTATATTTATGGTGGGCCTGGATTAGGGAAAACTCACCTTATGCATGCCATTGGTAACTATATTTTGGATTCCAATCCGGATATGAAGGTTCTTTGTGTTACCTCAGAAGAATTTACGAATGAAGTAATCGAATCCATTCGTTTTGGTAATAAGGACAGTATGAGCAAGCTCCGTGATAAGTACCGCAACATAGATGTTTTATTGATAGATGATATCCAGTTCATTATCGGCAAAGAAAGTACACAGGAAGAATTCTTTCATACCTTTAACCATCTGCATGGATTAAAGAAGCAGATTGTAATTACCTCTGATAAAGCACCAAAAGACATCGATAACTTAGATGACCGCTTCCGTTCCCGTTTTGAATGGGGACTTATGGGCGATATCTCTAAACCGGACTTTGAAACAAAGGTAGCGATTCTCAGTAAAAAAGCTGAATTAGAAGGATTTGAGATATATAATGGAACAAAGGTTCCAACAACCAGTGACTACTTCCATTATGAAATTATCAAATTCATTGCTTCTAATATTAAGTCCAACATCAGGGAGTTAGAGGGGGCGTTTACTAAACTGGTTGCTTATTCACGTCTTCACAACATACCAAAGAAAGAAATTACCATTGATTATACAAAGGACGCTTTGAAGGATTATATTTTTGCTGATTCGCCAAAACAAATTACCGCTTCGCTTATTATTGAGACGGTTGCGGAACATTATAATGTAACAATAAAAGATTTAGAGTCTTCAAAAAAGAGTAAAAATATTGCCACTCCCCGCTTTATGGCAATGTACCTTTGCCGCAATTTGACAGAAACATCCTTAAAAGATATCGGTAACCTTCTTGGCGGGCGGGACCATACAACAATTTTGAATGGTATTAAAAATATTGAAAAAGGCATTAACAATAAAAATGAAGATATTACTAAGAACTTAGAGATAATAAAAAAGAAAATCATACCTAATTAATTATGTGGATAAGCTGTGGATCTTCTGTGGTTTTACTTTTTATTTGCTGTGCAGAAATTTTTTTCTATTTTTTTTGTCACCAGCAATTAACAGGCAAATTTTAAGGTATTCACATTGTTTTTTAAGCTAAAACCCTTGATCTTTAAGGCTTTTCACAGTTTTTAACATTTTCACAATGCCTATTATTAAGACTACGGAAATTATTTATATACACATTCTATCTATGATTTCGCTTTGCGAATGTGTATAATTTTGTATTTTTCCGATCAAATTAAATTTTTTATACACATACCCATTATAGACTTGGAGGACTTTTTCATGAAATTTATATGTTCAAAAGCAAATCTGGTACATGGCGTATCTATTGTACAAAAGGCGGTACCACAAAAAACAACAATGACCATTTTAGAATGTATTCTTATAGATGTATCAGAAAGAGGGATTTATCTGCTTGCCAATGATATGGAACTGGGAATTGAGACTGTAATTGATGGTGAGATCATTGAAAAGGGTGTAATTGCTTTAGATGCCAAAATCTTTTCCGAAATTGTTCGTAAACTGCCTGACAATGATGTGGTAATTGAAACAGATGATAATTTTAAAACAACTATTACCTGTGAAAAAGCAAAGTTTTCTATTTCAGGAAAACCAGGTGATGAATTTACCAGACTCCCGGATATTGAAAAAATTGATTTCATTGAGGTTTCCGAATTTACGTTAAAAGAAGTAATCAGGCAGACCATTTTTTCAATAGCTGACAATGATACTAACAAAGTTATGACAGGTGAATTATTTTCTATTCATGAAAATAAGTTAAAGGTGTCTTCTCTGGACGGACATCGTATTTCTATTCGTAATATTGAATTAAAAGAAGAATATCCGGACAGAAAGGTAATTATTCCTGGAAAAACATTAAATGAAATAAGCAAAATTTTATCTGGTGATATGGAATCCATGGTATCCATTTTCTTTACAGATAATCATGTTATTTTCGAATTCAACAATACGACGGTGGTATCCCGCTTACTTGAAGGAGAATTTTTCCGTATTGAGCAGATGGTGTCTAGTGATTACGAAGTAATGATGAAGATTAACAAAAAAGAATTGTTAGATTGTATTGATCGTGCAACACTTCTTGTAAAAGAAGGGGATAAGAGACCGATTATTATGAATATCACAGATGGAACAATGGAATTGAAAGTAAATTCATCATTAGGTTCCATGGATGAAACTATTGATATTGATAAAGAGGGTAAAGATATACTCATTGGATTTAATCCGAAACTTATAATGGATGCACTTCGTGTCATTGATGATGAAGTGATTACGATTTATATGGTGAACCCAAAAGCACCTTGTATTATTCGTGATGAGGAAAGCCAGTATATTTATCTTATTTTGCCGGTTAATTTTAACACAGCAGTATAAGGTTTTAATAAATAAAAAGTCTGCATACCGCAGCAGAACAGAGGTAATTGATGGAACAGGTAAAAATCAGAGATGAATTTATCAAATTGGGACAGGCAATGAAACTAGCAGGATTTGTAGATTCCGGTGTGGATGCTAAGATTGTAATTCAAAATGGAGAAGTAATGGTAAACGGTGAAGTTGACGAAAGACGGGGCAGAAAATTAGTTGCCGGGGATGTGGTATCCTTCCAGGGAAAAGAGTTTACCATTACCAATTAGTTGGAGTTTGTATGATTATTAAGTCGGTGGAACTGAAAAATTTCAGGAATTATGATTCCTTATCCATGGAATTTGATGCGGGTACTAATATTTTGTATGGTGACAATGCACAGGGAAAGACCAACATATTGGAGGCTGTTTATGTAAGTGGCACTACAAAATCCCATAGAGCATCAAAGGACCGGGAAATGCTTCAATTTGGATATGAGGAAGCTCATATAAGGACATTAGTTGAAAAACATGATTTTGAATACCGCATAGATATGCATTTAAAAAAAAATATGGCAAAAGGAATTGCCATTAATGGCATGCCAATTAAGCGTTCCGGTGAACTTCTAGGTATTTTAAATATTATTTTTTTTTCACCGGAGGACTTAGATATCATTAAGAGGGGACCATCGGAAAGACGTCGTTTTCTGGATTTGGAATTGTGCCAGTTAGATAAGATTTATCTGAGCAATCTTACAAAATATAATAAGGCTTTGAACCAGCGTAATAAGCTTTTGAAGGATATTGATTTTCGTCCGGAACTTATAGATACCCTTCCAGTGTGGGATATGCAGGTATGCACATATGGAAGGGAAGTGATGGCGAGACGAAGAAGTTTTTTACAGGAGCTTAGTCAGATTGCAGAGGAAGTTCATGGAAAATTATCCGGCGGAAAAGAAACACTCCATTTGAAATATGAGCCGGATTGTGAAGAAACCGAATTTGAAAAAAAACTTAACGATAATTTTGAAAAGGATAAAAAGAACCGGACTACCACAGCAGGTCCTCATAGAGATGATATTAACTTCGTGGTGAATGGAATTGATATCAGAAAGTACGGTTCGCAAGGGCAGCAAAGAACCTCAGCATTATCTTTAAAATTAGCAGAAATAGAGTTAGTCAAAAGAAGAATACATGATACACCGGTGCTTTTGTTAGATGATGTGTTATCAGAGCTTGACAGTAACAGGCAGAAGCATCTGTTAGACAGTATTCAGGATATACAGACGATTATTACTTGTACCGGACTGGATGAATTTGTTGCTAACCAGTTTGATATCCACCGGGTGTACCGGATTAAAGAGGGACAGATAGTAACGCAACCGTAACTATGAGAATACTGAATAGTTACACACAACAAAAATCATAAAAAGAAAGGAAGCCGAAAGGGCGCATATGGAGATATTTCCTATGCTGGAAAATGAAAATGAGTGCAGAATACGGAGCAGATCAAATTCAAATATTAGAAGGATTAGAGGCTGTGCGGAAAAGACCAGGTATGTACATTGGAAGTACCTCCACCCGTGGTCTACATCATCTTGTTTATGAAATCGTTGATAATTCAGTGGATGAGGCATTAGCTGGCTTTTGTACCAAAATTTTAGTAACCATTAACCCGGATAATTCCATTACTGTTATTGACAATGGACGTGGTATTCCCATTGGTATTAACCACAAGGCTGGCATCCCGGCAGTTGAAGTTGTATTTACCATTCTTCATGCCGGTGGTAAGTTCGGTGGCGGGGGATACAAGGTATCCGGTGGTTTGCATGGAGTAGGTGCATCTGTTGTAAATGCATTATCTGAATGGTTAGAAGTAGAAATTTTTACAGAGGGCAAGATTTACAAGCAGCGTTATGAACGCGGTAAAGTTATGTATAAGTTAAAAGAGGTTGGAGAATGTGAACCGGATAAAACGGGAACAAAAGTAACTTTCCTGCCAGATAAAGAGATTTTCGAGGAAACCGTATTTGATTTTACTACTTTAAAGCAGCGTTTTAGAGAAACGGCATTTTTAACAAAAGGAATTCATATTACTTTGAGAGATGACAGACCGGAGGAACCGGTAGAGCGTGTGTTCTACTATGAAGGTGGTATTAAGGAATTTGTAACTTACCTAAATCGCTCAAAGGAAGCGTTATACCAGGAAGTAATTTATTGTGAGGGTAGCAAAAATAACGTATACGTGGAAGTAGCCATGCAGCATAATGATTCCTATAATGACAGTTGCTACAGCTTTGTCAATAACATCACAACACCGGAAGGTGGTACTCACCTGACTGGTTTCCGTAATGCTCTTACGAAAACATTTAATGATTATGCAAAGAATAATAAGCTCATTAAAGAAAATGAAAGCTTGTCCGGTGAAGACATCAGAGAGGGCTTAACAGCAATTATCAGCGTTAAGATTGAGGAACCACAGTTTGAAGGTCAGACTAAGCAGAAATTAGGTAACAGCGAAGCCAGAGGTGCGGTAGACAGCGTAGTAAGTGAACAGCTTACTTATTTTCTGGAGCAGAATCCTCAAGTGGCCAAGATTATTTTAGAGAAATCTATTATGGCACAAAGGGCAAGGGAAGCAGCAAGAAAAGCAAGAGATTTGACGAGAAGAAAAACTGCATTAGATGGTATGAGCCTTCCAGGTAAATTAGCAGATTGTACCGACAAAAATCCTGAAAACTGCGAAATTTACATTGTAGAGGGTGATTCCGCTGGTGGTTCTGCCAAGTCAGCCAGAAGTCGTGCCACCCAGGCTATACTGCCACTTCGCGGTAAGATTTTAAATGTAGAGAAAGCAAGACTGGATAAGATTTATGCCAATGCGGAGATCAAAGCCATGATTACAGCATTTGGTACAGGTATTCATGATGATTTTGATATCAGTAAGCTGCGTTATCACAAAATTATCATTATGACAGATGCCGACGTAGATGGTGCCCATATCAGTACGTTGCTGCTTACTTTCATTTATCGGTTTATGCCGGAGCTTATCAAGCAGGGATATGTATATCTGGCAAAGCCACCATTGTTCAAGATCGAGAAGAACAAGAAGGTATGGTATGCTTATGATGATAAGGAGCAGGAAGCAATCTTAAAAGAGATTGGATTAGATCAGAATGTTAAGATTCAGCGCTACAAAGGTTTGGGAGAAATGGATGCAGAGCAGCTCTGGGAAACAACTATGGATCCGGAGAAGAGAATTCTTATGCGTGTAACCATGAATGAAGAACAAAGTGCAGAAATTGATTTAACTTTTAATACACTGATGGGGGATAAAGTAGAACCTAGACGTGAATTTATTGAGGCAAATGCTACATTTGCTCAGAATATTGATATTTAACAGACTGGAGGAGCAAAATGGAAGACAATATTTTCGACCAGGTTGAGAACGTTGACCTGAAGAAAAAAATGGAAGAAGCCTACATAGACTATGCCATGAGTGTTATTGCATCCAGAGCATTGCCAGATGTAAGAGATGGTTTAAAGCCAGTACAACGACGAGTGTTATATTCTATGATTGAGTTGAACAACGGTCCGGACAAGCCACATCGTAAATGTGCCCGTATCGTCGGTGATACCATGGGTAAGTATCACCCTCATGGTGATAGCTCTATTTATGGTGCGTTAGTAAATATGGCACAGGACTGGTCTACCCGTTATCCATTAGTAGATGGTCATGGCAACTTTGGTTCTGTAGATGGGGATGGCGCTGCTGCCATGCGTTATACAGAAGCACGTTTAAGTAAAATTTCAATGGAAATGTTAGCGGACATCAACAAGGATACGGTAGACTTTATACCGAACTTTGACGGTACTGAGAAGGAACCGGTAGTATTGCCATCCAGATACCCGAATCTGCTTGTCAATGGTACCAATGGTATTGCCGTTGGTATGGCTACTAACATTCCACCCCACAACCTTCGTGAGGTGATTAACGGTGTTGTTAAGATTATTGACAATCGTATTGAAGAAGACCGTGACACCACAATTGAAGAAATTTTAGAGATTGTAAAAGGTCCTGATTTCCCAACTGGTGCTACTATTTTAGGAACCAGAGGAATTGAGCAGGCATACCGTACAGGACGTGGTAAAATCCGCGTGCGTGCAGTAACAAACATTGAACCTATGCAGAATGGAAAGAACCGTATTGTAGTAACGGAGCTTCCATACATGGTCAATAAAGCTAGATTGATTGAAAAGATTGCAGAATTAGTAAAAGATAAAAAAATTGATGGTATTACAGCTATTACAGATGAATCCGATAGAGAGGGAATGCGTATTTCTATTGAATTGCGCAAAGATGTGAATGCCAATGTTATGTTAAATCAGCTTTATAAGCATACACAGTTACAGGATACTTTTGGCGTGATTATGCTTGCCCTTGTAAATAATGAGCCTAAGATATTAAGTCTGTTAGATATGCTATCTTATTACCTGAAGCATCAGGAAGATGTAGTGACAAGAAGAACTAGATACGATTTGAATAAGGCAGAGGAAAGAGCCCATATCGTAGAAGGTTTATTAATTGCACTTGATAATATTGATGAAGTCATTAAGATTATCAGAGGTTCTAGAACTACACAGTTAGCCAAAGAAGGTTTAATAGAACGTTTTGGCTTGACTGATGTACAGGCTCAGGCAATTGTAGATATGAGACTTCGTGCACTTACTGGTCTGGAACGTGAGAAGCTAGAATCTGAATACAAAGAATTAATGGCAAAGATTGCAGAATTAAAAGCCATCTTAGCTGATGAGAAAAAGCTTTTAGGTGTAATCAAGACAGAAATTCTTGTAATTCGCGATAAATATGGTGATGACAGAAGAACCGGTATTGGTTTTGATGAATTTGATATGTCCATGGAAGATTTAATCCCAAATGAAAGTACAGTGATTTCCATGACAAGATTAGGATACATCAAGCGAATGACAGTTGATAATTTCCGTTCACAGCACCGTGGCGGAAAAGGAATCAAGGGTATGCAGACCTTAGAAGAAGATAATATTGAGGATCTGTTTATGACAACAACCCATCATTATCTCATGTTCTTTACGAATTTTGGTAAAGTGTATCGCATGAAAGCATATGAGATTCCGGAAGCATCCAGAACAGCCAGAGGAACTGCTATTATTAATCTGCTACAGCTACAGCCGGAGGAGAAGATTTCTGCAGTGATTCCGATATTAGAATACAAAGAGGATCAGTATCTGTTTATGGCAACCAAGAAAGGTATCGTTAAGAAGACACCGATCACAGAGTATGCTAATGTGAGAAAGACTGGTCTGGCGGCTATTAATCTTCGTGAAGAAGATGAATTAATCGAAGTAAAAACTACAAATAATGAGAAGGATATTCTGTTAGTAACAAAGCATGGTATATGTATCCGTTTTAATGAAAAGGACGTCCGTTTTACTGGTCGAGTATCCATGGGTGTTATTGGTATGAACCTTACAGACGGTGACGAAGTGGTAGGTATGCAGTTAGATAGTCAGGGTGACTCTTTATTAATCGTATCCGAAAAGGGTATGGGTAAGAGAACACTGATGAGTGAATTTACTGCTCAGAACCGTGGGGGTAAAGGTGTAAAATGCTATAAGATTACAGAAAAGACAGGTAATGTTGTAGGTGTTAAGGCTGTAGATGAACACAGACAGATTTTATTGATTACAACAGAAGGCATTATTATCCGTTTGAACGTTTCTGATATTTCCGTATTAGGAAGAATTACTTCCGGTGTGAAGTTAATTGACATGAGTGATGACATTACAGTTGCAAGTATTGCAAAAGTAAGAGAAGAAGACACAGAAGCAGAGCGAGCGGAGTTAGCTATGGCAGAATCTGAGGAGAATGCAGGGGCTGATAATACGGAAGAATAAGTGTAAGTTCCTGTAGAAATACAGGAACTTTTCATACATGAAAAGACGTAACTATTCAGAACCAGGACAATACAAGCTTGTATTGTGCTGAACTGCACAGTCCGTATGAAAACGTAGTGGCAGCAGGCAAAAATCCATCACCGTAGGTGATTCTGCATGGATTTTTGCATGTTATTATGAATGTAATTCATAATAACATTGGTAACCTATGAGGGTACTGAATAGTTACGTGGAATGTTGTAATTTCCTAGTATATAAAATATGATGCGCACGAATTTGAAAGGATGATGCACTACGTGCCAAATTCGGCGCGGCAAAGTGTGCAAGCATAACAACTAGCTGAATTTGCGAGGGCGTGCTTGCACGCTTTGTTTTTCAATTATATATGCAGATGGGGAGTTTATCCCCAGATTTTGTGTATCAATGTTGACAACATACTATGGAATATTTAAAATTGTGGATAGAAGTTGTGCGTATTTAAGGCGGTTCGTGCATGGAAGATAACAAATTTACTGCAAAATGCCTTACATATTTTAATGTTGTTTAAACGGCGGAATGGAGACGATTATGGGATTAACTACACTTTGCTACATAGAGAAGGATGACAGCTACCTGATGCTGCACCGGGTAAAAAAAGAAAATGATATCAATCAGGATAAATGGATTGGAGTAGGTGGTCATTTTGAGGAAAATGAAACACCTGAGGAATGTCTGCTAAGGGAAGTGAAGGAGGAGACCGGGCTTACACTTACCAGTTACCGCCTTCGTGGTCTTGTAACCTTTCTTTCTGACTGCTGGGAGACCGAATATATGTGGCTGTATACAGCAGACGAATACGAGGGAACTTTGACAGAGTGTGACGAAGGCAATTTAGAGTGGGTAAAAAAATCAGAGGTTTGCAATCTGCCAATCTGGGAAGGGGATAAAATCTTTTTCCGATTGTTGTTAGAAGAAGCGCCATTCTTTTCATTAAAGCTTCGATATGAAGGAGATACATTAGTGGAAACGGCTTTGGATGGTAAGCCTTTTAAAGAAGAGGAACCAAAGGACAAGAACCGTTTGCATAAACAGATAGCATTTTTGAAGGAGATAGATAAGCAAAAGCAAATCACAAGACAGACTTATCTTGCTGACAGCTCCAGAAAAGAAGGAGATGCGGAACATGCATGGCATCTTGCTGTTATGGCATTTTTACTTGCCGAGTATGCGAATGAAAATGTTGATGTTCTGCGCGTAATGAAAATGGTGCTTGTTCACGACATGGTAGAGATTGATGCCGGAGATACCTATGCCTATGATGCGAAAGCTAATTTAGATAAGCGGGAGCGAGAGTTAAAGGCAGCAGACCGTATTTTTTCTTTACTCCCACAGGAACAGGCAGAACAGGTACGTAAGCTTTGGGATGAGTTTGAAGCAGGTATAACACCAGAAGCAAAATTCGCGCATACTTTAGATAACATACAGCCAACTATGTTAAATCACGCTTCCGGAGGTAAAGCATGGAGGGAACATGGTGTGCATTTAGAGCAGATATTAAAGAGGAACGCACACACCAAAGATGGCTCCGAGATTCTTTGGGAGTATTCTTTTGAGAATTTTATAAAGCCCCATGTGGAGGCTGGGGATATTATTTCTTCTGGAAATATAGAACAAAGTGTGTAAACACACCCTTACGAATTTGGCTAACCAATATGATTGCACGCTTTGCCGCGCTGAATTTGGTACGCAGTGCATCTTCTTTTCAAATTCGTGAGCAGTATATAAAAAGCTGTCGCATAATGATTTAACAGGATAATTCCTAATCATGAATGCGACAGCTTCATTGTTATGTCACTATAAAATTATAAATAGAAAAATCGTAACTATTCAGAACCAGGACAATACAATCTTGTATTGTCCTGAACTGCACAGTCCGTACGAAAAATATTAGTACTCTAACGCTTTTTCTTCTCCATTCAGAACACGTAAACCACCCTGAACAAGAGCTAATAATTCATCTTCACCTGGATAAACTGTGATTGGAGCAATCCAGCCGGTAGCTTCTTTTAAGTCGCTGGTTACAACATCAGAGTAAGCAATACCACCAGTAACGATGATCTGGTCAACTTTACCCTTTAATACACAAGCCATAGAACCGATATCTTTTGTAATCTGTAAAATGAAAGCATCATAGATGGCTAAAGACTTCTGATCGCCAGCTTTCATGTTATCAATTACCTCACGCATATCATTGGTTCCAATGTAGGCGTTTAAACCACCATTACCACAGATTTTCTTGTATACTTCTTTTTCAGTGTATTTACCGGAGAAGCATAAAGAAATTAATCCGCCTGATGGAACACCACCAGCACGCTCCGGAGAGAAGGCACCGTCGCCATCTAATGCGTTAAATACATCAACAACTTTACCCTTTTCATGAGCACCAACAGATACACCGCCACCCATATGTACAACGATTAAGTTCAAAGCATCGTATGGAGCATCATGTTCCTTTGCATATCTCTTAGCAACTGCTTTCTGGTTCAATGCGTGGAAGATACTGATACGTGGAATCTCAGGAACACCGGAGATTCTTGCAGCTGGCATTAATTCGTCAACTACTACAGGGTCTACAATATATGCAGGAATACCGCCAGCTTCATCTGCGATTTCCTTTGCTAAAATACCACCCAGGTTAGAAGCATGCTGGCCCTGTTTACCGATTCTTAAATCCTCTAATAATGCATCAGTTACTTCATAGGTACCCCCTGGAATTGGCTTTAATAAACCGCCACGACCAACAATCATATCTAAGGATTTGATATCAAAATCTTTCTCTTTTAAGAGATTTATAATGATATCCTTACGGAAATCCTTCTGGTCAACGATGGTTGCATATTTTGCAATTTCCTCTGTTGGATGTCTTAAGGTTTCCTCAAATAATAAGGTTTCATCCTCAAACACACCAATTTTGGTGGAGGTAGAACCTGGATTAATAATTAAGCTTTTTTTTGACATATAACCTTCTCCTTGTATTAATTATTTATTTATTCTGCATAGCTTCAGCTACTACGGAGCCGAGAGCCAGAGAATTTACCTTTGTTTCAAAATCATCGGAACGGGATGTTAAAATAACTGGAGCCTTTGTTCCGGTGATAATGTTACCATTCTTAACATCTGCTGTATGTACTAAAGTCTTGTAAACTAAGTTACCAGCATGGATATCCGGGAATAAAAGAATATCTGCATCACCAACAATCTTTCTGCCTGTAGCACCTTTGTGCAGTGCAGCTTCCGGATCGATTGCTAAGTCCATAGACAGAGGTCCGTCTACGATACAGCCTGTAATTTTTCCTTCTTCACACATCTTTGTTAATTCAGCTGCTTCTACAGTAGCAGGCATCTTTGGATTTACAACTTCAACTGCAGCTAAAGGTGCAACCTTAGGTGTGTCAATGCCACAAGCCTGGCAAACTTCTACTGTATTTTCAATAATTCCAACTTTGTCCTCTAATGTAGGATATGTCTGGAAAGCAACGTCTGTTAAGAATAATAATTTGTCAACACCTTCAATTTCAAATACACATACATGAGATAAAGTACGTCCACTTCTAAGACCTACTTCTTTATCCAATACACTCTTTAAGAATGACTTTGTATCAATTAAGCCCTTCATGTACATATCTGCTTTGCCATCATGAACTAATTTAACAGCAGTTAATGCAGCAGTCATGGTGTCTTTTTCGTCAATGATTTCAAATCCGCTTAAATCCATTTTCATAGAAGCAGCGATTTCGTTAATCTTGTCTGCATCACCAACTAAGATAGCATCTGCAATACCGCGTTCCTTTGCAACCTTTACTGCTTCTAATACAGCATCATCCTGTGCACAAGCTACAGCAACTTTTTTCGTGCTGCAATGTTTTACCTGCCAAATTAAATCATCAAATGTTTTCTTCATGGTCTCCTCCTTCAGTCTTACGACTTTGTACATTTTTGTTTCTTTGATAGTAACTGTTCAAGTTCTTTGTAGGGCAGTTACATGTTGTATAGTATTTCTACACTCATACCTATCATAATAGCACGATTTTGAGGGAAACTCAAGATTTTCAATGTAGAAAAACGTAACGATTCACCATAGGAATATGCTACACTGTACAGTTCGTATGAAAATGTAGAGGTTGTAGAAAAATTGTAACTATTCAGAACCAGGACAATACAAGCTTGTATTGTCCTGAACTGCACAGTCCGTATGAAAACGTAGTGGCAGCAGGCCAAAATCCATCACCGTAGGTGATTCTGCATGGATTTTGGCCTGTTATTATGAATGCAAT
>JBGVIB010000088.1:0-3460 GCA_045122835.1 Lachnospiraceae bacterium | reverse complement strand
CATCACCGTAGGTGATTCTGCATGGATTTTTACCTGTTATTATGAATGCAATTCATAATAACATTGGTAACCTATGAGGGTAATGAATAGTTACAATTTAGAAAGGAAAAAATAGACATGGACGAGAGAATTAAGCAGCTTGCAAAAAATCTGGTGAATTACTCCTGTAAAGTGAAAGAAGGAGATAAGGTGTATGTACATTACATTGGTAGTAGTACTACAGATCTGGCAAGGTGTGTAGTGAAAGAAGTATATAAAGCGAAGGGGATTCCCTTTGTACATTTTACAGACAATCGTGTGTTGCGAGAGCAGTTGTTACATTGCACCAGGGAGCAGATGGAATTAATGGCTACCATTGATGGAGAGGAAATGTCTAAAATGGATTGCTATATCGGTATTCGTGGTGGTGATAACATCGCGGAATTAGCGGATGTGCCATCTGAGAAAATGGAGCTTTACCAGCGATATTACAGTCATCCGGTGCACAGTGAAATTCGTGTGCCAAAGACGAGATGGGTGGTGCTTCGTTATCCGAATGCTTCTATGGCACAGTTATCCAATACCAGCTTAGAAGCTTTTGAAGATTTTTATTTTGATGTGTGCAATTTAGATTATTCTAAGATGGCAGAGGCTATGAAACCACTTGTAGATTTGATGAACCGCACGGATAAGGTGCAGTTAAAGGGACCGGGAACGGACCTTACCTTTTCTATTAAGGATATTCCGGCAATCCCTTGTGCCGGGGAGATGAATATACCGGATGGCGAAGTGTTTACGGCGCCGGTGAAGGATTCTATACAAGGAACTATAACCTACAATGCTCCTAGCGTATATCAGGGATTTGTGTATGAAAGGATTTCTCTTACCTTTGAAAATGGTAAAATAGTGAAGGCAACTGCCAATGATACGGAACGTATTAATAAGGTATTTGATACCGATGAAGGTGCAAGATATGTAGGAGAATTTGCCATTGGTGTGAACCCATATGTGATCAATCCAATGAAGGATATTTTATTTGATGAAAAGATAAAGGGTTCCATTCACTTTACACCGGGAAGTTGCTATGATGAAGCGCCAAATGGAAATAATTCTGCGATTCACTGGGATCTGGTGCTGATTCAGACACCGGAATATGGTGGCGGAGAAATTTATTTTGATGATGTGCTGATTCGCAAGGATGGTAGATTTGTGATTCCGGAGTTAGAATGTCTCAACCCAGAGAATTTGATGTAAATGTTGTGTCATTTATGTGGCAGAATGAGAGGGAAAAATGAAGGTAACAGAAGCAAAAGAGAGAATCCAGAAGGTAATTGTTGGTCAGGATAAACAGGTAACATTACTTTTGACAGCATTAATTGCCGGCGGTCATGTCTTGTTAGAGGACATGCCGGGAACCGGCAAGACTATGTTGTCTAAGACAATGGCAAAGGTGCTTGGAGGTAAATTTTCAAGAATACAGTTTACACCAGATTTGTTGCCAGCCGATGTGACAGGATTGAATGTGTATGATGCGAAAGAGAATGAATTTATTTTTCATGAAGGTCCGGTGTTCTGCAATATTTTATTAGCAGATGAGATTAACAGGGCAACACCAAGAACCCAGTCCAGCCTCCTTGAGTGTATGGAGGAAAGGCAGGTTACTATAGATGGTGTAACCAGAAAATTAGAAGAACCATTTTTAGTAATTGCCACCCAGAATCCCATTGAAACAGCGGGGACCTATGTGCTGCCGGAAGCACAGATGGATCGTTTTCTGATGCAGTTTTCGATGTCAGCCTTGACGGCGGCAGAGGAAATTGAAGTGCTAAGGCGTTTTGGAGAGACAAGTCCGCTAGAAGAGATAACTGCTGGTGTTACGGTAGATGAAGTTAAGGGGTGGATGAAAGCAGCTTCACAGGTGTTTGTTCATGATGAGCTGCTTGGCTACATACAAAAAATTTGTGAGACCACAAGGCAGGACAGTGAGGTGCTGGTTGGCGTTAGTCCACGTGGCTCGTTGGCATTACTAAAGGCTTCTAAGGCATATGCTTATTCTCAGGGCAGAAATTATGTGGTGCCAGAGGATATAAAAGAGCTTGCAGTACCAGTTTTGGCACATCGTATTGTATTACAGAGTATGATGGGCAGTACAAAGAAGCTTGAGGATAAGGTAAGTATCCTTGTAGATGGAGTAAAGGTGCCAACAGAGGAATGGAAGACAGAGGGGAGATAATGTATGCCAGTATTAGCCGTTTTCCTTGTTCTGGTTGTTACCGCTGGTTTCTTTGAAATATTATATAATAAATGCTGGAATTATTGTCTTCATGCAGATGTAATGTGGGAAGATGCTGAGGTGACGGAAGGCGACATTACGAAAGTCACAGAACGATTGGAAAATAAAAAATGGCTGCCCATGGCAGTGGTGAATATTAAGTTTAAAATAGACAGAAGTTTTCAATATCTGATTGAGGAAAACAGTAACCGGACAGATTACAGCTACCGAAGTGACAGCATGGCTCTGCTGCCTTATCAGAGGGTGATACGAACCTTTGAGGTGACAGCAGTAAAAAGAGGATATTATCAGCTGGATGCTGTTGAGGTAGTTTCCACTGGGATTTTTTATAGTCAGGTGTTGGCAAATACTTATCCTTTGGAGAGAGGAATCTTTGTGTATCCTAGGAACAGTAAACATCCTGGGGCAGTGGAAGCCTGTCAGCGGATTATGGGTTCTGTTGTCAATAATCATATAATGCAGGAAGATCCTTTTGAGTTTCGAGGAATCCGTGATTACACCAGAACCGATTCCCGTAATAAAATTAACTGGAAGGCATCGGCCAGAAGTAATTCTCTTAAGGTAAATCAGTTTTTTTCTACCCATGAGCCTTACATTGTACTGCTTCTCAGTGTGGAAATGGATTCGATGCTGTTTTATGAAAATCTCATTGAAGAATCCATACGGGTTGTGCGTAACTTTGTGGAAAAGTGTTTGAAAATGGGGATACCAGTCAAAATTATTTCCAATGCTGTGGATAAAATCAACGGAAAGCAGATTCTGGTGGAGGCAGGAGGCAGCCAGAACCATCTGAACACGGTTCTTAAAAAGTTAGCATTGTTAGATGGAACCACTACAGTAAAGCCTATGGCACAATTGATTGGCGAATTAAAGGAGGAAGGAAATCCTTACTATATCCTATTATCTTCCTGCCAGAGACCGGAATTGCAGTCTGCTTTTGAAGAACTGGCAGGAAGCAAGGGGGAGTGGATGATTTTCCGTCATTATGATATGAAAGAAGCAGCAGAATCGAATAACCTTCCTATCACTTATGTGGAAGTGGAATGGTAGAGGGGAAAGGAGGGACAGATTTTGTTTATTGCAGAAATAATAGGGCAGTTTCTTCTTTTCTTTGGCATATATTATTTTGCAGATTGTTTTTATAGTAGTATGAATATCCAGAACCTTATTCTGGGAGGACTAGGGATT
>JBGVIB010000087.1:0-3051 GCA_045122835.1 Lachnospiraceae bacterium | reverse complement strand
AACTTATTTCCTAAAATCATAAATTTTTTTTCTGAATATTATCCTTTTATGCCAATCCCCTGTCAGTCAGAATTGCCTATGCTTCCTCGTTATGAGTCCAAGCATTCTCTTTTTTACAATATTTATGAAATACTCTTCCTTTTATATTCCGTTGCCATAATCTGCATAATAGATTCCAAATTATTTTCTGTTGCTTGATAATTTGTATCACTATACTTTTGAAACGATTCACTTATCGACATTTCATTTACTATTTTTTTATCCTTTTCATTTCCTATTTCATTCGGATAACCCTCCAGCCAATAAAGTGTGCTTCCGTCCGGATATATTATCATTCCAGCGCTTTTTACCGGCGGCGATAAAGCTTGTATTTCTTTCTGAGATTCAGAACTGCAAAATTCTTCAATTTTACTCAGCACGCTCTTCTTCAAAGCTGGATCACTCTCCATTTTTGATAATGTTTCCGGGGAAATTATGACATGATTTGTACCTCTCATATCATATTCATCAAGCAACTGCTGACAGCTTACTATGCTACCCACATTTAATGTTACATTATAGCTATTACCAATTTCTCTTGCTAATTCTCCACCTGTGATTTTTTCAAACACTTCCCTAAAGTCATTTCCTGTATTTCTTACCACATTAACATTTTCCTGCATTGTAATACTACTTAATATTCCAAGTGCCTGTATATCCATGATTTTTTCAACCTTTCTGCAATTCCTCTGTCAGTCTGAATTGCCTATGCACTTCTGCCTGTCATAGCAGAATATATACCAACTTCTTTTATGTATCGCATATAAGTATCCATTAAACCATTTTTCAGACAATCCTCTAATGTATTTTGCATTTCACTTAAAAAACTGCTCTTATCATAGATTTCTCCCTGCCTTGCATTGGCTTCCTGCACACGCTTTGCCATCGTCATTGCAACAATTCCTCCTGCCGGACTATCAATCTTTCCCTGCTGCTTTAAATGTGCCGACAATGCCAACATTTCTACATAAGAAGCATTTGATGGATCTACCTCATCAGGATCAATCTTGATTTCCTTTTCCGAACCATCTGTTCCTTTTACCTTTGCAACCATATGATTACCGCCAGCCTCTTCATCATAATAAATCCCTATAGATTCTCCTGTTTGGACATGAATGCTTGATAATATTGCACCGCCTCCCTGCAATTCAAAGGTCTTGTTACATGCCGCTATATTATCAACATTTACAGTTTTTTCTATCTCCTCTGCAAAATTCTTTCCTGCTGTATTCCTTTCCATCCGTCTTGTTTCATATCCTACTGTATAACCTGTTGTGCCAATTCCACCAATAGCCATTTTAATATTCCTCCTGTCAAGCTATTTTCTATCTTCTGCAATTCCTCTGTCAGTCAGAATTGCCTATGCTTTCTCGTTATGAGTCCAAACATTCTCTTTTTACATTATTTATCCTAGATTATTCACGGCACAGCCGTGAAACTGGCTGAAAGCCACATATTTTCTGTATTTTAACTGAATATTGCTTTTCACCTATCAAGTGAATGAAAAAAGAGCATCCAAATGTGGTAAAATTAAGGTGTTCAAGACTTAATAGAAACCAACAAAGGAGCCCTTTATGAGTATTGTAAACACCTTATCACTAGAAAGCAATAGACAGATTAAAATTAATTTTGATGGAGGAGATTTATCCTCCGATGCAGGCTTACTTCTTATCAAAGAATTCGTAAGCAAACTTGGTATTGATAAGCTTTTAGGCAAAGCTTTCAAGACCCATGATTCTGCATTATTTCGATATCATACGGATCAGAAAAACCTGCTCCAGATGATATATATGATCATTGCAGGCTACTTCGAAGATGATGCTTCCGATGAGCTTACAAATGATCCTGTGTTCAAGTCTGTACTTGAAAAAGATGCTCTTGCATCACAGCCTACTGTATCAAGATTCTTTAACCGTATGGATGAAGATACCTTAAACCAGTTCCTTGCAATTGGCAGAATACTGCGGGAAAAAATTTATAGCATCCAGCTGCCACAGGCTGTTATTCTGGATCTGGATTCCACGCTCCTTGATGCATACGGCAGCCAGGAAGGCAGAGCTTTTAACTTCCATTATCAAAGTAATGGCTACCATCCACTTGTCTGTTATGACGGAATGACCGGGGATCTGATCAAAATCCACCTTCGTGATGGAACACAGTATTCCTGTACCGGAGTGGTTGATTTCCTGCAACCGATACTTGATGAATACCTGAATGATTATCCGTCAATCCGTATTCTGCTTCGTGGTGACAGCGGTTTTGCTACGCCTGACCTTTACAAGCAGTGTGAGGAAAACGGCACAAGCTATGTGATTCGGCTGAAGGAAAATGGCATTCTCCGCGAAAAAGCATCCTATCTTGTGGATGAACTTGATGAAATCACCAGGAATAACAAAGTGGATTATGCGGTAGTTTATGGTGAATTCATGTACAAAGCAGGTCCATGGCCTTATGAAAGGCGTGTGGTATGCAAGGTTGAAAAGCCGGAAAACCAGATGGTTTACATGTACACATTTGTTGTCACAAACATGGATTCTTCACCAGAGTATCTCATCAAATTTTACTGCAAGAGAGGGCTAATGGAAAACTTCATCAAAGAAAGCAAATCCGGTTTTGATTTCGCTTCCGTAAGCAGTCATACCAGAATAGTAAATGCCAATAGGCTTCAGGTACATGCTCTTGCGTATAACATATTTAATTGGTTTAGACGATTGGCGTTATCAGCAAACATGCGAAAACAACGCATTGATACCGTCCGTTTAAAACTGCTGAAGATTGCTGCAAAAGTAATTCGTTCAGCAAGATATACAACATTCAAGCTGTGTAGCAGCTGCCCTTATAAGAATGAATTCTATGAGACACTTTCAAATATCGGTAAGCTGAATGTGCAGCTGGAATAGTCTATTAACGAACCTTGACAGCTTAACAATTGCACTCTGAACTCTGCCACAGGGATTTTATACCCTTTTGACAGGTTAATTGAGTGATGTTATGGCTGCATGGATCAATTTT
>JBGVIB010000086.1:0-4762 GCA_045122835.1 Lachnospiraceae bacterium | reverse complement strand
GTAGGGAGTTTGAATAAAAATCTGTCAAAGGGCAATACGAAATATTCTTAAAAGGGCAAACTGGAATATCCTGAGAAGTAAATAAGAAAGAAAAAAGAACGACCTTAGAGATGTGTTTACATCCTCTCCTGTGTCGCTCTTTTTTTATTCAAAAATTCCCTGTGAATAGTACATAAACCTTGTCAACAGGGCATTCTTGGACTTTTTCTTTTGAAAGCGGTGGAGCGTGCTCTTAAGTTTTGTAAAAGAGCTGACTTTGGCACTTCTGATTGAGAAACAATCGCAAGAGATTGCGAAGGTATATTGGAAAGGAATGTGTGTTGTGGTATCCTAGAAAAAGTGGAGTTTATTGTGACGATATTAGTGGAGGATACAAATTGAAAGATAATATACATAAAATATTTGAAAATTGGAATGAAACAATTATATGGTCCTGTTTGCAAGGCATAATGGGGGAAGTGCATACTAATTCGGTGGAAGATACAGCAATGGCAATATTAGGAGATTTTGCATTTTATGCTGGAAATCCAAATGAGGAATTGATTCGATTTAAACCGGAGAGTTGCAGACAGGATTTTATCATTATTGTTCCACAGAATGTTGAATGGGCTGATTTGATTGAGAAGTGCTATGGAGATAAGGCGAAGAAAGTTACAAGGTACGCAATCAAAAAGGAAGCGGATATATTTGATGTAGAAAAATTAAAGCAGGCAATAATCTGCCTGCCGGATGGCTATGAACTAAAGATAATAGAAGAAGCGGAATATAATATGTGTCGGGAGAATGGCTGGGCAAATGATTTGGTATCACAATATAAGGATTATAATACCTATAAAGAGTTAGGTTTGGGTGTGGCTGTTTTAAAGGATGGGGAATTGGTAGCTGGAGCCTCATCTTATAGTACATATGATAAAGGTATTGAAGTAGAAATCGACACAAGGGAAGACCATAGAAGAAAGGGATTGGCATATGCGAGTGGTGCAAAGCTGATTTTAGAGTGTTTAGAAAAAGGCTTATATCCAAGCTGGGATGCGCAAAATAAATGGTCGGTGGCTTTGGCGCAAAAGCTGGGATATCATTTTAGTCATGAATATGTAGCGTATGAGGTAATAGGATATTAAGCGTTGTCTAAAGGAAGAAAATACTATGAGTGAATGTGTATTTTGTCATGGGAAACAGATTTTGGAAGAAGCATAGGCGATGAAAATGATAATGCAGTGATTTTGGGTTCGTTTTCAGGAACAGTACTTTGAGAGTAAGAATGTGATTTGAAAATTGATGGAATAGTAGGTGACAGAGAAATGAGATTATTATTTGGAACAGGTAATCAGGCAAAATTATCGGCTATGAAACACCGATTGGAGAAAATGGATATCGAGTTGATTGGATTAAACGATTTGAGAGCAGAAGGGTATACCATTCCGGAGGTTCCGGAAGATGGAGAGACGCCTCTTGAAAATGCAAGACAGAAAGCATTTGCTTATTTTGAGGCATTTCAGATGCCGGTGTTTTCCTGTGATTCGGGCTTGTATTTTGATGATGTTCCGGATGAAATTCAGCCAGGGGTGCATGTGCGTACGATACAGGGGAAGCATTTATCTGATGAGGAAATGATAGCACATTACGGAGGCCTGGTCAGACAATATGGAAGGCTTACGGCAAGGTATCGTAATGCAATTTGTTTAGTGATGGACAAGGACCATATTTACGAGTCCATGGATTTGTCTATAGCAAGTCAGCCTTTTATCTTAACAGATACACCCCATAGTAGTATCCGAAAAGAAGGATTTCCATTGGATAGTTTATCGTTGGATTTAAAAACCGGTAAATATTATTATGATTTGACGGAAGAGAAAATGGAAAAGTTTGCGGTTGAGGATGGTTTTTTACGGTTTTTTGAAAAGATGTTGAATCTTAATTAATAACAGAGATATAAATTGGAAGGTAAGTGTGATGATAGAAAATGCTATAAAATATGTGAAACAAATATTTAAGAAAGAACAAATGCAAATCAATTCTGCTATTGGCAGAACAGTAACCGTAACGATTGACAGACCATTAGGCAGTTATCATCCTGACCATAAGGATATGTATTATCCGATTAATTATGGGTATGTAGAGGGTATCATGGCACCAGACGGAGAGGAACAGGATGCATACATATTAGGTGTGGATGAAGCAGTAGAAAAGTTCACAGGTAAGATTATTGCTATTGTTCATAGAAATGATGATGTGGAAGAAAAATGGATTGTTGCACCAGAAGGGATGACCTTT
The DNA here is from genome assembly GCA_045122835.1 of Lachnospiraceae bacterium. Taxonomy (GTDB): domain Bacteria; phylum Bacillota; class Clostridia; order Lachnospirales; family Lachnospiraceae; genus JBGVMW01. The sequence goes on along the minus strand of JBGVIB010000086.1, from coordinate 2,488 downwards.
AGCAAGGAAGAAATCTGGGAACAGATTCATTTTCAGGAGAGGTATTTTGATAGTGAGATCGTGATGTAAGATCGGTAGTATCAGGAATGGCAAGTTGCTGCAAGGGAGGTAATGCAAAGGTGCAGATGTTTGAGATGGATAAAGTCTATTCTCTTTTAGAGGCCTATGAATTAGGTAAGCTTGGCGGTGAAAAAATGCCGGAAGATGAGAATCCGGCATTACACAAATCGTCAAAGCAAAATTATTTATATTTTACATTACCTATGGCGCTTAATTATCAAAGAAATTCTTATACACTATGGGAATGTGCCAATAAAACATATGTAGATGCAGATACTACGGATGTTTTTGATACAAAAGCGGTAGTTGCTATGGATGAGAGACAATTAAAGGAGAAACTGTTGAAATATAAAGTAGCGCTGCAACCCAATAAACAGCCAATTATATGGAGAACTCTATGTGAAACGATAGAAAATGATTTTGACGGAGATATTCGTAAGCTATTTAGTAAAAATGATTATTCTGTTTATAAAATTAAGGACTATATTGCAAAGAATAAGAAGAAATTTCCATATCTGGGCGGCAATAAAATCTGCAATTATTGGTTATATGTGATGGAACAATATACAGATATGAAATTTGCTGATAGAGAGAATATAACGGTGGCACCGGATACTCATGTGATTCAAGCCAGCGAAAAGCTGGGCATTATTTCTTTGGAAGAGGCAGGACAAGGTAATGTACAGGAAATTGTAGTAAATAGGTGGCAGAGGATTTTAAAGGATACAGATTTGGTTCCCATAGATGTACATACACCTATGTGGTTGTGGAACAGAGGGAAATTTAGTGTAGAGATTTAGAAAAATGAGGGATATGCATATATCTGCGGGCTTTGGAAGCCCGTGAACATATTGCATATTTGGTGTATGATAATGGAACTGTTATTGGTGCAGGTGGTGTCACAGATTGTGATCGAGGCAACGGATATGGGACGACCACTGTATGAAAAGTATGGATTTGTAAAAATAGAAGATGAAATGGAGCTGGTATGATGCATAAAGTAACAGATTTACAACCTTGGGAATGTCTTATGAAGCGAATAGTATGGATGCAATTAGGAGATATCAAAGGAAAAAAGATATTGGATTTTGGTAGTGGAACGGGAGTAACCGCAAACTATTTGGCAGAGCATAACGATGTGACAGCCGTTGAGCCGGATGAAGATAGTGTAAGGGAACGATGGGCAGATAACCAGTATACACAAATCGCAGGAAGTACCGACGAATTGCGTAAACTTGCTGATGAGACCTTTGATATGATTATTTGCCACAATGTTTTGGAGTATGCTGAAGACAGAGCGGACATTGTTAAGGAGTTTGCAAGAATTCTGAAAACAGATGGAAAGATTTCTATTGTAAAACATAACCGTGCCGGAAGAGTTATGCAAATGGTTGTACTTTTAAATAATTTTGAACATGCACATAGCCTGTTGGACGGCAATGATGGAATGGCTTCCAGGTACGGAGAAATTCGTTACTATGAGGATGCGGATATTGAGAAATGGTGTCCTGAACTTTCTATTGTGAAGACACTTGGCATGAGAACTTTCTGGGATATGCAACAAAATCAGGAGATACATAAGGATACTGATTGGCAGGATAAAATGGTGGAAATAGAGATGCGGGTATCGGATATGGACGGGTATAAGGATATTGCTTTTTTTCATCATTTGGTAATTGAAAAAAGATAGGAACTATTACATTGATTAGAAAAAATTAGCTGCGGTTGTGGGACTTGTTAGTGGTGCATGTATGGATTCGCAATTCCAAGGGAAAGTATCTGATTTCGCAGCGTTCCGCAAATAGACCGACATATCCGTTGATGTGGGAGTGTGTAGGCGGCTTGGTTGTAAAAGGTGAAGATAGCCTGCAGGGAGCAATTCGGGAAGAGAAGGAACAAGTTGGTGTTGATTTAGAACTGGGCAGTGGACAAATTCTTTTTACAAAAAAAAATCATAGATGGCAAGATTTATAATGATATTATGGATGTTTGGCTGTTTGAGTATGATGGAGGGGTTGATTTGGGTAATGTCACAACAGATGAAGTGGTGCAGGTTATTTGGATGACCAGGGCGCAAATTAAGGAACTGTTTGAACAGAAAATGTTTGTGGGTACATTAGAATATTTCTTTACGGAAGTGGATAAATAATATTATTGGAAGGCAATATAATGACCACAGAAAAAATGAAAGAACTTTTATCTGCTAATGATGAAAAAATAACCATAGAGTTTGAATAAGTGAAAGCAAATGCAGAGTATTTTGTATGGCAGGAAGTATGAAAACTTTTCTGTTGTTGATTACTTAAAATAGCATATTTATGATCTACTTGCCTGTCACCGAATTGCTCTGTATACTGTCATAAGACTACAGAAAGAAAAAAGTCCCAGAGCACCTTCCCTGCAAGTCGTGTACTCTGAGACCTGGTTA
>JBGVIB010000085.1:0-2767 GCA_045122835.1 Lachnospiraceae bacterium | reverse complement strand
ATGCCCTGCTCGCCAAAGAAGAGATTCCAGGATCTCTTTCTTTTTATTCTTTGGTGACAGTATATCGGTTAATTTCGTGACAGGCAATCAAATCCGTTGAAAGTCAAGCTGAGAGGGGCGCAACACTATTACTTTCTTTCTATCGCTACTTTCTTGCTTGTCATATAAGCCTAATGCTTTTATCAAACCAGCATTTACATTCGTACCACCTGATGCATATAATTTAGATACAGCATTATTCAAAACATCCTTATCACTTGTAAAATCACTTACAACAGATGCAGATGAATTAAATTTCACCAAACATGCCATATCCTCTGAACTTAATTGTTGCACAAATCCTTTTAGTGCTTCCTTTGCGGTAGAAATTCTTGTTCCTGACATACTTCCTGAAACATCAATAACAAATGCAAAATCATAAAACACGCTCTCATCTGAAACATGGGTTCTGTAATCTAAATTTTCCTTCCATGCATCGTACCATTTAGTTCTATCAACCAACATATATGTTGAAAAATGTGTTGTAACGTAACTAACCGTTCCCTCTTCAGTATCAATAACACTTTCTCCATCAAGCAATCTATAACTATGATTATCTATATCATACCACATAACAGCTAAATCATTTTCATTGGTATCGCCAAGCTCATTTTTATCATACCAAAAAGTTATTTTCGCTTCTTCAAATTCTGAACAACAACTAATTTCTACAGGAACACCTACCAATCCAACAACATCGGATGACATCTTGTCAATATTATACATATTACTAATTGCAGATGTATTTTCAATGTTACCACTTGTAGACATTTCGATTGAAACCTTACTAACTGCCTTTTTCTCAGAATCAAATATTTCTTGTTCAAAAATCTGTTTTACAATTTCATTCGCATCAAGGGTTCCATCATTATCTGTATCTTTATTAACTGGTGAAAAGCCAAGTTTAACATCATCATAGTCACTCAAACCATCTTCATCAGTATCTACACATAACGGATTGGTAAAATATATAACAACTTCTTCAAAATCAATTAATCCATCATTATCTGTATCTTTTACCAATGAGTTTGTATTGTGATAATATTCCAAAGAGTTTGACAACCCATCTTCATCACTATCTTCGTCGCCATCTAATACACCATCCCCATCAGTGTCCTTCACTAAAGGGTTCAAATCACATAAAGCATATTCAAAATAGTCACTTAAACCATCACCGTCTGTATCTTCTACTTTATAATTTAACCCTAATATACTTTCTACACCATCAACCATACCATCATTATCTGTATCTATTTCCATCGACATGCCATCGTATGATGTATATGAATATAATGCAAAATTAATTGGCTCATCACCTGACTCACCATCACGTCCCTTAATTCCAATCGAAACGCATTCACCAGGAGCAATATTACTGTTATATTCTGCATTTCTTACTACATAATGATTACCTTCATGTTTTTCTATAACACCATTCCAGATTTCCGTAATTTCTCTTTCGAAATCAAACTCTAACAACCAATCTTCCAATGTCTTGTCCGTATTGTTCGTAATCTGAATGTTACCTGTGAAACCAGTTCCCCAGTCACTATCAACAATATATTGAATTGCATAATCCTCTTCTGTAACTTCCGTATTTGTACCAATTAATTCATACTTCTCAGGGAACCCCTTAAACGCATGGTCGCCTGATATTCCAAATTCAATACTCTTTCCTACTGCTATATCCTGATTCCAACCAGCATTCTTAATAACGTACTCGTCACCCTCATTTGAAGATACCTCAGCATTCCAAATATTAGTTATAGAATTTTTGTAATCAAATCCTAAATACCAGTTCTGAATAGTGCTGTCGCCAGTATTTTCCAATTTGACATTTGCATTATATCCCGTATCCCAATTAGATGCTAGAGTAAATGTTACTCTATAATTTTCGCCTTCAAAAACATTTTCTGTAGTCACCTGATCCCATGTGCTACCATCATTTCCATCAGTTGTTGCTTCCTCTGTACTCACAACTTCCTCTGTTGTTGGCTCCGCATCGTTACCGGATACTGTTGCCTCTTCTGTTACAGCCTCGCTCGTAGTTTCAGCTTCCGTTGAAACCTCTGTATCCTTACTTCCCTGTGCATATACAGGTACATTAACAGCACTCAAACACATGGTAACTGCCAACACATATGCCAGTGCCTTTGTCCAAATTTTCTTCATAATCTTTCCCTTTCCTAAAAATATCTCTAAAACAAAAAAGCTGCAATGATAATCACTGCAACCGAACCGTCAATATACTAGAATGCACCCATTCTAGTACTTAGACTCCATGCTTTGCGTCCTTATGTTTCCATAAGTTTGCTCATAATTATTTATACAAATCGTGATATAGAACCTTCTTTCCTCCCTTTTTCTATCAGATTGATTTGTACAAAAACATTTCTATTATATATTATGATATGAGGGTCAAAACCCTATAGTAAAAAAATATTTGTACCTTGAAAATTTCACATAAACGATTTTAATGAGAATTTTTTAGTGTTCATTGATTTTTGCTCCTTTTGTTGCTATATACAGCGAGCCTTTGTTGTTATATAGAATGCTTTTTCTGTTTTTCTTTATGCATTTGGGGCAATTTGGGCGCAGTTATCCATGCTGCTTGAATATTTTAGCAGCTTACGAAAATTTAATGCTCCAATTTTAAATCCAAACCAATGCTTGGTACGGATTTTTCCACGCACAGGCATATGATCTACACCATACTTTCTCCGAAGGA
>JBGVIB010000084.1:0-5337 GCA_045122835.1 Lachnospiraceae bacterium | reverse complement strand
GTGATTTTTGGACTTCGTTTATGCACAAATCACCGCCCTTAGAACCACTTACAGCTAAATTCCTAGCCTCTGATAGCAAGCTACATCCCCTCTCTCAGCCGGACGGTTTACGCATATGATTAGGCAATCCAGACAGCTTATACTAGGCGTCCGGGTAGCCACTATGATTCAGCAATCACCCCCACAAACCAGAATTTCCCCCGCAATTTAATGTATAAAAATACTCCACACACATTTCTGCACATGGAGCATATAAACAAAATATAATCATTTCTTCATATTCGCAAACTTTGTGTACTGCGGCATCCAGACAAGTTCAACCGTTCCAATAGAACCATTTCTTTGCTTGGCAATAATAATTTCAGCCACATTTTTCTTTTCTGTATCCTTATTATAGTAGTCATCACGATAAATAAACATAACCATATCCGCATCCTGCTCAATGGCTCCGGATTCACGCAAATCTGATAACATCGGACGATGATCCGGACGCTGTTCTACCGCACGGCTAAGCTGAGATAACGCCACTACAGGAACGTTTAACTCTCTGGCTAACGCCTTTAAGGAACGGGAAATCTCTGAAATTTCCTGCTGACGGCTTTCACTTTTACCGCCTGTCATTAATTGAAGGTAGTCAATCATAATTACTCCCAAATTATGCTCTAGCTTGTATTTACGGCACTTAGAACGCAACTCCGTGATGGAAATAGCCGGTGTATCATCTATTATCAAATGAGAATTACCAATAATTCCAGCCCCTTCAATTAAGCTTACCCAGTCGTCATCTGCCAAATTACCGGTACGAATAGACTGAGAATCTACTTTTGACTCTAAGGAAAGGAGACGATTTACTAACTGCTCCTTACTCATTTCCAGACTGAAAATCGCAACCGTAACATCATTACGAAATGCCATATGCTGGGCAATATTAAGAACAAAAGCCGTCTTTCCCATAGAAGGTCTGGCTGCTACAAGAATCAGGTCAGAGGGCTGAAATCCCGCCGTCATATAGTCCAAATCAATAAACCCTGTAGAAAAGCCCGTTACACTTCCTTTTGTCTTAGATGCCGCTTCAATTTTATTTAATGCATTTACTACAACATCCCTTATAGGCACATAATCTCCTGCAGATTTATTCTGCAGGAGATTGAAAATATCATGTTCTGTTGTTGCTAATATATCCTCAATTTTCTCTGATTCAGTGTAACAGATACCAGCAATGCTTTCGTTTGTTTTGATAATCTTTCTTAGCATAGACTTATCAGCTACAATCCTGGCATAATGTCTAATATTCGCTGATGTTGGTACAGTAGCAAGCAGTTCCTTTACGTACTCCATGCTGCTAATTTCCGGCGCTACATTTTTCTCTCGCAAACGGTTCTGTAATGTAATTAAGTCTACCGGCTTTCCTTCTTCATCCAGTTCCACCATAGCATCAAATAAAATACCATACTGCTTCCCATAAAAATCCTCAGAAGTAATAATTTCTGCAGCTGCTACAATAGCATCTTTATTCATAATCATTGAACCAATTACAGACTGCTCCGCTTCCAGACTATGGGGCATCACTCGTTTTACCAGTGCCTCTTCCATGAATGAATCTCCTCTTTCTAATCGTATCTTCTAGCTCTCTGTTACCTTTACCTTTAACTCAGCATGTACCTTTGGGTGTAATTTAACAGTAACTACGTGCGTACCAAAGGTTTTTATAGCTTCCATCTGAATCTTCTTTTTGTCTATTTCGTAACCCAACTGATCCTGTACAGCCTTTGCAATTTCCTTAGAAGAAATAGAGCCAAAGGTTCTACCACCTTCACCAGCTTTCATTTTACATTCTACAGAAGCTTCTTCGATCTTGCTTTTTAAGATCTTTGCCTCCTCTAACTGCTCCAATGCAACTTTTTCTTCATGAGCCTTCTGTAACTTTAAATCGTTCATGTTCTTTCCAGTTGCTTCAACACCTAAGTTCTTCTTTAATATGCAATTTCTTGCATAACCATCATTAACATCTACCAAATCGCCTTTTTTTCCTAATGACTTTACATCCTGTAATAAAATAACCTTCATTTCTGTCTATCCTCCAAAATTATAGTTAAAATATTTGTCAATTTTCATACGGACTGTGCAATTTGGCACAGTTCTGTTCTGAATAGTTACCAATCTTCTTTAAATTGCATCTTCTGCTTCCATTTCGTCAATGGTCTGCTTCAACGTTGCAATGGCTTCCCCCATAGAGGTTTCTAACTGAGCACCTGCTAAATTCAAATGTCCGCCTCCACCAAGACGTTCCATAATAAGCTGGACATTTACTTCATCTATAGATCTTGCGCTTATATAAATTTTACCATTATACGCAGTTAATACAAATGATGCCCTTACACTGGTTATATTAAGCAGCTCATTTGCAGTCTGAGCCCCAACAACAGTAGGGCTTTCTAACCCTTCTGCCGGACATTCTGCAATTGCATAATGTCCCTTGTACATCTCTGCACCAAGAACACTATCTGCCTTTGCCTTGCAAACATCCATATTCTCCCGAAAAAGCTTGCGCACTCTGGTCACATCTGCCCCAGAACGACGCAGGAATGCCGCAGCCTCAAAGGTACGCACACCTGTCTTTGTCATAAAATTATTGGTGTCAATCATAATACCAGAATACATACAATCTGCTTCTAAATTCGGTACGCGGATATTATCACCAATGTATTGCAAAATCTCTGCAACCATTTCACATGCAGAAGAGGCATAAGGCTCCACATAGGACAATACTGCACTATCTATGGATTCCGTACCTTGCCTATGATGATCCAACACAACAATGGTTTTACAACGTGTCAGTAGTTCTGGGCATTCTGTAAGACTTGGTTTATTCACATCCACGGTTACTAACATAGAACTGTTATCCACCATATCTAACGCTTCCTCACTAGTTAAGAACATATCCTCCTCATAATCCAGATTGTTCATAAATCCTTCTATCAACACCCGGACAGAGGTCGTAATATCATTAATTACAATATAAGCCCGCTTGTTTAACAGCTTTGTTGCGCGGTAAATACCTATGGCTGCACCAAAGGAATCGGTATCTCCTAGCTTATGTCCCATAACAAATACCTTTTCCTTGCTCTGTATCAATTCCCGTAAAGCATGAGCCTTTACTCTTGCCTTTACGCGGGTACTTTTCTCTACCTGCTTTGATTTTCCACCATAATATGCAATCTTTTCCTTGTGCTTTACAACCGCCTGGTCGCCACCACGACCTAACGCTAAGTCAATAGCATTTCTTGCAAATTCTAAATTCTGTGAGTAGGAACTTCCATCTGCACCTATACCAATACTTAATGTAACAGCAATTTCATTACCAACGCTTACATTCTTAATATCGTCTAACAAATCAAACCGGTTTTCACACAATGCATCTAAATGAACATTTTGTAACACTACAAAATACTTATCTTTCTCAAATTTCTTAACCAGTCCCCCAGCCGCAGTAATGTACTTTGTAATTTTTCGCTCAATCAACGCAGTTAAAAGTGACTGTCGTACTTCCTCCACTCCTTCTAAAGCTTCTTCATAATTATCGATGTACAACAATCCCACTACTAACTGCTGTTCCTTATTGATACGCATAAAATAATTCAAATCTGTTTCGTCAAACAGATATAATGCTACCAGATAACCCTCATACTCTGTTGTTTCAAAGATATTATCGGCTTCTGCAATATTTTCCATCATAATTTTCTGCATCTGCACACGATAATCTCCATTTTCCAAATGAATCTCCGTCATACTAGTATCATTTGCACTCGGAAGTCTGTCCTTTGTAATAGATGGAAAAATATTAGTAATTGATTTCTTATAATTTCTGCTTTTTCCTGTCACATCACAAAATGCATTATTCATCCAGATTACTTTGCCTGTATCATCTAATAGTGCATAGGGAAGACTTAATTCCTTTAATAATTTTTTCTGAATCTGTCCATAACCCACTGCAAAATTAATCATCTCATTAATAAATAATTGCCTGTTATGAAAGTACAGATAGAGCACTAATACAGCATATATCAAAACAAAAAATGTCATCAACACACCGCACCCGATATCCACCAGATACATACACACATTCATTGCTGCAAGCATTACAATAAGCAACACTGGCCATTGCATGTACAATCTGATTGCGCCCCTAAATTTTATTCTTTTTTTCATCATTAAATTCTCCTATATGCTACTACTGCAACTAAAAAATATCTGCTACAGTAATACAACCGCAATCGCTTTTTGTATTATAGCACAAGTCCTATTATTTTAAAAGCATTAGACGAAAAAAGAAAAGGTTCCCCACCCCTTCAGGAAAAAATTACCTGTCCGGGTGCGAAACCTTATATCTTACTGTTATAGTAGTCTGTGTCCATTTTAACAGTTAGTCATCTTCTCTTATATGTACAAGTCCCTGACTGAGTATTGTTATAATATGGTCATCTGCCAGTGAATAAAACATAACCTTTCCATCTCTCCGGTTCTTCACTAATGCCATCTGTTTAAGAATCCGGAGCTGATGAGATATAGCAGACTGTGTCATATTTAACATCTGCGCAATATCATATACACACATTTCATTCTCTAACAACACCTGCATAATTTTTAATCTGGTAGCATCACCAAATACTTTAAAAAAATCAGCCAAATCAGACAATTCCTGCTCAAGAGGCATTTTCTGTAAAATATTCTGTGCAGTTTCCTGCTTCAATAAAAGATACTCCTGCTGTTCTTTTTTTTCTTCCAAAAAATTTAACCTCCCGTTTCTTGTAAATCATTGACTCTTTGTAAATTATATCCGCACTGAGAAAAGTTGTCAACTTTACACAAACGCTCCTATACATTATAAATTGAATCACAACTAACCACAATGCCTTTTTTTTACTGCCACTATATCTTAATTCCAAAATATATCAATAAATTTTTTATTATCTATTGACTTTTTTATTATTTTATGGTTTCATGAACATATGAACAGTTATTCATATGTTAAAAAAAAGGAGGATACCTTATGAGCAAGCATAATCATGATAAAACACTTTTTCAACAAAATAATAAAGAAATAACTACTGCACACTCAGATCCACATGTTGATTATGATTGTGAACATAAGCACCATCATGACGATGAACATTGTGGTTGTGAACATGATCACCAGCATGAACATGAGCATTGTGGTTGCGAACATGATCACCAGCATGAACATTGTGGTTGCGAACATGATCACCAGCATGAACATGAGCATTGTGGTTGCGAACATGGTCACCAGCATGAACATGAACATTGTGGTTGCGAACA
>JBGVIB010000083.1:0-9535 GCA_045122835.1 Lachnospiraceae bacterium | reverse complement strand
TTCAAATCCAATCATTTCATATAAGTTTCGTGCTAACATGACTTAAATTCGTATAAAAATTTTACGCATTATCTTTCCTATAACGCAAAAAAGAGGATATCTTCTAAATTTCTTTAGAAAATATCCTCTATATAGTGCTGTTTCTATTAAATTGTGGACTAAGAGTTCTTCACCAAGCTATGTTAAGCTCTGTTTGACTATGAAAAAAATTGGTCAAAAGTTGGTCAAAACGCCTTGACTAACTGGATTTATGAATGCTTCAAAGCCTGTAAACCCTTGATTTTCCTAGGTTTTTACTTATCCAAGCTCTTCATCGTAGGGAACAACAACACATCCCTAATCGCCGGTGAATTTGTAAGTAACATAACCAGACGGTCAATTCCGTATCCAATACCACCAGTTGGAGGCATACCAATACTCAATGCATTTAAGAAATCCTCATCTGTATGGTTTGCTTCTTCATCACCTGCGGCGAAGGCTGCTTCCTGGGCTGCAAAACGCTCTCTCTGGTCGATTGGATCGTTAAGCTCTGAATAAGCATTTGCCATCTCACGGCCATAAATAAACAGCTCGAAACGTTCTACATAATCCGGATTCTCTGGTTTTCTCTTAGTAAGCGGAGAAATCTCAACCGGATGATCCATAACGAAAGTAGGCTGAATTAACTTTTCTTCTACAAATTCTTCAAAGAATAAGTTAAGGATATCACCTTTTTCATGTCTGTCTTCAAATTCTACATGATGTTCTTTCGCAACCTTCTTTGCTTCTTCTGTATCTGCTATTTCATTGAAATCTACACCAGCATATTTCTTAACTGCATCTACCATAGTGATTCTTTCAAATGGTTTTCCGAGGTCAATCATTTCCTCTGCATAAGGAATCAAAGTGGTTCCACATACTTCCTGTGCAACAGTGCGGAACATATTCTCTGTTAAATCCATCATGCCATAGTAGTCTGTATATGCCTGATATAATTCCATTAATGTAAATTCAGGATTGTGTCTTGCATCGGTTCCCTCGTTACGGAATACACGACCAATTTCGTATACACGTTCCATACCGCCAACAATCAGACGCTTCAGATACAATTCCAAAGAAATACGCAACTTAACGTCTTCGCTTAACGCATTGTAATGAGTTTCAAATGGTCTTGCGGCAGCTCCACCAGCGTTAGACACTAACATCGGAGTCTCTACCTCCATAAATCCCTGTCCATCTAAGAAACGGCGGATACTACTAATAATCTTTGAGCGCTTAATAAAGGTATCCTTTACATCAGCATTCATAATCAGATCCACGTATCTCTGACGATATCTTACATCTGTATCTGTCAGTCCATGGAATTTCTCCGGTAAAATCTGAAGACTCTTTGATAATAAAGTTACTTCTGTTGCATGAATAGATTTTTCTCCGGTCTTAGTGGTGAAAACTTCACCCTTAATACCTAAAATATCACCTACATCATATTTCTTGAAATCTTTATAAACATCTTCTCCGATATTGTCTCTTGCCACGTATGCCTGAATGTTTCCCTGCAAATCCTGGATATTGCAGAAAGATGCTTTTCCCATAACACGCTTAAACATCATTCTTCCTGCTATGGTAACTGTCTTTCCTTCTAAAGCATCGTAGTTATCCTTAATTTCCTGGCTGTGATGTGTCACATCATACTTTGTAATCTGAAACGGATCTTTGCCATTTTCCTGCAAATCCTGTAACTTTTCACGGCGTACCTTTAATAACTGGTTAATATCCTGTTCCTGTTGCTGCTTCTGTTCCGCCACTGTTCTACACTCCTTACTTTTGTTAATTAATTAGAACGCTGAATTTCTAAAACTTTGTACTGAATGATACCTGCCTGTGTCTCAACATCCACTACATCATTCACTCTTGCACCGAGTAATGCCTTACCCACTGGTGATTCATTGGAAATCTTACCCTGTAAACTGTTAGCTTCGCTGGAGCCCACAATCTTGAAATCCATCTCTTCATCAAATGTAATGTCAAATACTTTAACACGGCAACCTACGTTAATCTTATCTAAATCAACTTCTTCTTCAATAATTACTTCTGCATTTTTTAAGATATTTTCAATCTCAACAATACGTTCTTCAATATGACCCTGTTCTTCTTTGGCTGCATCATATTCTGCATTTTCTGATAAATCGCCTTGTTCTCTTGCTTCTTTAATCTTCTGGGCAACTTCCTGACGTTTATTTACCTTTAAATCGTGTAATTCGTCCTCTAACTTCTTTAAACCTTCATAAGTCAACAGATTTTTCTTTTCTGCCATTGTGGTTCTCCCTTCTAATCCTATATCTACACCGGCAAAATGCCGAAGGCTATCGCTTTCGGCATACCGGATTTTACCTTTGCAATCGTGATATTATACCCTACTTCTGTGGAAATGTCAACTGTTCGCTAACTTACAATCGCACTTGGTCGTATGTTTAATTGCATATAATGCTTCATCCGCACATCTAAGAGCAGCATTTACATCTTCTACTTCCTTGACATCTGGCAGTAGTGCTACACCTATAGAGCAGGATACTTTCTTTTCTTCAGGAATTACCACATCATCTGTACCGAGAAATTCTTTGATATCCTCGCGAAATGCTTCATTTGCCAGAATGGTATTCAAAATTTCTCTTGCCTTCTTCATGGCTGCATCTGCATCTGAGCCTTCTAAAACCACTAAAAATTCATCTCCACCAAATCGGGCAGCAAAACCATAACCCCTTGACTTATCCTTCAATATCTTTGCAATTTTCTTCAGAACAAAATCGCCTACATCATGTCCAAAATTGTCATTATAATATTTGAAATTATCCAAATCAATATATAATACACTAAGCTCTAATCGACGTTTTGTCTTCTTGGAGTTATCTATCATCTTACGCAGATTAGAGAACAATCCTTCTCTGTTAAAAAGTAATGTCAGATAATCAGTAACCGCAGCATTTTCTAACTGGGTATTAATCAAATTAATCTCACTCTGCTTTTCTAACATATGAACAGAATCTGCCAATTGTCTGAACAACAGCGAATAAATATTGAAATCATTTTCATCTAACATGTACTTATTGGCAGGTGCATTCCAATTATCCTTCATTCGAACATAGCAGATAAATAAATGCTCCAATTTTTCATTGGTGAAAAATGGAATTCCTATCATAGAGCACACGTCATTGGCACCAAAAAGCGAAACTACATTAGAATACTCTCTGTAATTCTTTTTCATTTTTGAAACTACAAAGCCGGTACGATGCCTTTCAAAATGTTCTGTTAAATATGAAAGACGTTCTTCTGACACCGGCACCTGGGTATTAGAAAAATGCACTTTTGGCTGTCCATCTTCATATCGTACATAAATAACTACATCCATAGAGAAATTGACAATAAATGAATTCAAAGCATTCGTAATTAATTCTTCCTTTTCTTTTCCATTAATGTCAATAATTTTCTGCCAGATGCTGATAAATTCCATTTGTCTTGTTAGTTCATCATATTTCTTATTAATACTCGCCTGCTTGGTGACAACATTGATATCTTCTAACGTCACGCCTTCTAATGCCAGATTATATGATAATGGTTTCCATTCTTTACCTTCTTTTATTGCACGTATTTTTCTTAATTTCTCCTCTGCATTGTTTGCTTCTGCATAACGTTCTGCATCATCCAGTTCCCGCATTGCTGCTTCTTCATTTCCCAGATGCCTATATACTTCACTTCTAGAAAGCTTATACTGCACATAGGTAAAAAACTGATTCCCCACAGAACGCTCCATGTAAATCTCTGTATAATCCAGTAACTGTGAAGCCTCCTCATAGTTCTCCTGATAAGCAGCTAACAGTGCTTTTGCATAGTAAAGAAGGAACATATCATCATCACACGCAGTATATGATGGGTCTATGGTATCCCCTTCTTCCTGATCGTTCAAACGATTACTTAAAAACTGCATGGTATTGTCCACATACATCTGACAATTATAATAATAGTGCAAACGGTAACTGCATAATGCCAGTAGTCCAAATACCTTAGATATGTTGCACACACGAAGATTGTTTAAATGTAATGCATTTACAATGCGAATACACATCTGCAGATAATCATAAGCCTGCTCATAATTCTCAGCCAGTATACAAGTCAGTGACATGTTATACAGTGTCTCACCAATATAATCAATCATATTCAGCCTGTAATAAATGGCAATTGCTTTGTTGTAACAATCATTTGCTTCTTCATATTTCTCGATTGCGCAATTATTATACCCCAGACCTTTGTAAATATCAGCTTCCTGCACCGGATCCGAATCCCCAACAACGTCATGTAACTGGTGATAATAATATGTAGTATGCTCAAACGCACCATTTAAAGAAGACAACATGATAACTTTCCGATAACCTACACTAATAAGGTATTTATTTCCAAGCTGTTCTGCAATAGCAATACCAACCCGGAAATGTGACAGACTCTTATCAATGTCTTCTATATCCCGATGCCAGTCAATGGTATTATCATAGGCATACACATAAATATGGGCAAGATGATTTCGATAATGGAAATACTCTGCTGCCTTAATCAAATCATCCTCCACCACAATATCATTTGCACAGAATAATATATTATGCCAGCCTGACATACTTGCCATAACTTTTAATAATTTTGCCTTGAATTTGTAAAACTCATTCCGCTGCTCACAGGCAATGCCATAACAGATGTCAGCACAGTCTTTTGCCTCTTGTAACTTAGTGTTATATACCTGTGTCAAACCAAACAAATACCAGTACTCGTAATTCATATCTTTGGAATCACGTTTTTTTCGGATGGCATTCATGGAGTTACAGAGCAACAGCGCATTTGCTATATCATCTGAATATATGGAAATCCGTGCATAAATTTTGTAGATTTCAAAGCAGACATAATCCTGTATTAACATTTTTTCCATTTCTAACTTCTTATACAAAATTCCCAGATAATAATGAGCCTGCTCAAAATCCAAGGTATAAAGCATATTATTTAGCTTGCACAAATATTCCTCTATATCGCTTGAATGAAAACGAAAGCTACCATCTGAATCCTTGGAAATAGAGCCAGAAAACGCCATGCCATCCATCAGACAGTTTGCTGTCTCTAACTTTTCAACATATCTTTCCCATACTTTTGCAGAATGGGGAAGCACCGGTTTCAAATCGTTATATGCTGCTATAATTCCAACGCAGCCATTGTCTGGTGCATCAAATAATTTGTCTAGAATGTGAAAAGTAGATTGCCCCGCACATGTCAGATTATCAATCAAAAGTAACATTGGATGTTCCTTTGAAAGTGCCGTCAACATGGCAATAATGGAATTATCCAATTGTTCTTTCTCATATTCTACTTCACTTAAAATCAAATCTTCTTCACGATTACAATTGCCATCTGCTATATAGGACTCAAAAATGGAACGATGCAGACTATATACAGGAAATCCGGCAACAAATTCCCGAATACCCAGATACTTATAATAACGCCAGTACATCTTCCGTATCACATACAGAAACGGGTCATAAGCATCTACCATACCACTGCCCTTAAAACTCTTAAAAAATACATTGCAATCAGAATATTTATTTTCCAATTCCTGTACGGAACTGTTTAAGATTTCAAATGTATTATAATGCTTAATCACAAAAACATTGTTATTGCGCGAGGACATATTATCCATTATTTTTTGTGCAAGCGACTCCAAATATAATGCATATTCCTTTCCCATAGTATCCCCTCCTACTTAAACCCCGTCATTATTATTTCCATTATAACATACTATTGCTAATTTTATCGATATTTTTTCTATTTTAATTTAATTTTATTCTATCAGCTCATCTAACAGTGCTAACAGCTCTTCCAGATTATCAGTCTCATTCACTTTTCCCCTCAATGCTGCTGAATGTGGAAGTCCGCCTGTATACCATGCCACATGCTTACGCATCTCTCTTACAGCGGTATATTCCCCTTTATATTCTACCATCAACTTGGCATGGCGGCGAATTACTTCTTTCATTTCTGCTAAAGATGGACGAGCTATCTTTTCTCCTGTCTCAAAAAATGTGTTCATTTCCCGGAAAATCCATGGATTGCCTCTGGCTGCTCTGCCAATCATAACCCCATCGCATCCTGTTTCTTCCATAAGCCTTGTTGCATCCTCTACGGTCACTACATCTCCGTTCCCAAATACAGGAACCGACACCGCTTCTTTTACCTCTCTGATACAATTCCAGTCTGCTTTGCCTGAATAATACTGGGCTCTTGTTCTACCATGAACAGCAATGGCTGCCGCTCCTGCCGCTTCCATTCTTTTGGCAAATTCTACAGCATTGAGGTGTTCTTCATCAAAGCCTCGTCTGAATTTCACTGTCACAGGCTTACGAATTGCCTTAGCAGTCATTTCCACAATCTCTGCTGCTAATTTAGGATCTTTCATCAGTGCAGATCCCTCTCCGTTATTCACCACTTTTGGCACCGGACATCCCATATTAATATCTAAAATATCAAATGGAAGTTCCTCTATCTGCATGGCCGCTTCCCTAACAACCTCTGGTTCTGAACCAAATAGCTGCAAAGAAATTGGATGTTCACTTTTTTCAATTTCCATCAGTGCATAAGTATTTTTGTTTTTGTACGTAATTGCCTTTGCGCTGACCATTTCCATGCAGATTAATCCTGCGCCCATCTCCTTGCAGAGCACTCGGAAAGGAAGGTCTGTTACACCAGCCATCGGTGCAAGTGCAAATGGATTCTCTAATTCTACATTTCCTATCTTCATATTACTTTGTCTTTCCTGCACATTTTTCGTAAATAATCCGTAATCCCTGAAGGGTAAGGTCCGGATTATAATATTCGATGCTATCTGTCTCTGCAGCTATGATATTACCCAGACCACCGGTTGCTACTACACGAATATCCTTAAGTCCTGATTCTTCCTTCATCTGGTTCACAATATATTCCGTCTGACCTACCTGTCCAAAAAACAGACCTGCCTGCATGCTTGTGATGGTATCTTTTCCCAGTATAGTCTCCGGTCTCTTAATTTCAATCTCAGGCAGTCTTGCTGCTTCGTTCCAAAGTGCCTGGGCACTTATGCGAATACCCGGTGCGGTAACGCCTGCTGCAAAGCTTCCATCTGCCAATACCAAATCATAGGTTGTAGCCGTACCATAATCAATGACAATCACTGGACCGCCATACAACTCATAGGCTGCCACTGCATCCACAATTCGATCTGCACCAATTTCCCTCGCATTTTCACGGAGAATACGCATACCTGTCTTTGTACCAGGGCCTACAATTAGCGGTGTCAAATTCAAATATTTGATAATTCCGCTGGTAAGGGAATGCATCACATTCGGTACAACAGAAGCCATTACAACACCGGTAATTGCCGTTCTCTCCACACCTTTGTACTGCAGAAGCTCACAAATCACCATACCATATTCATCTGACGTTCTTGGCTGCTTAGTTGTCAACCGGAACGTAGCTATTATATTTTTATCATCAAATACACCAAGAGTAATATTTGTATTACCAACATCAACTACTAATAACATCGTAATCTCCTCTATCTATTCAATTGTTTCCCCAAGGAAAACTGCTTTATAAAATAATTCTAACTGTGCAAACAGTTCGCTGCGCTTATCAGAAATTTTGCGAATCATTAATTCACAGCCAATTTCATCATAAGAATAATCAGATGGCTCTGACATAGTTTCCATGTGCAAAGTTCCTACTTCATCGAAGCACAAGGTAAAGATACCACCAATATCTTCTGTAAACAATACACACAATATATGAAGTTCCTCCTGTATGCTTTCCGGCAATGCAGAAAACTCCTTATTGAAATAATATTTCTGGGTATATGCATTGGCACCGCATAAAACCACTTTATTTTCAGACATATCCATAAATTCCTCTCACTGACACTTCTCCGGCATACACTGCCTGTTTTGTGCCATCCTCCTTTGTTACGATTAATTCCCCAGACTCATTGATTCCATCCGCAATTGCATGATATTCCTGCAATGGGTCTAGGATTTTTACTTCTTTTCCTATATTTACAAGACGGCTATTGTACTCCTCTAATAGCAGCGATAAATCCCCTGCTTTTAGAAACCGTTCATATTCTTCCTCAAAACAAGTCAGCACTTCTCCCACAAGTTGAGCACGATTCACATTCTTTCCCTCTGCCAGCAGAGATGTTGCTTTACTCTCCACTTCCGGCGAAACATCCATACTGCCGGTATTGATTCCACAGCCAATGATAATATAATGGATATAATCCACTTCTGCGCTCATTTCTGTCAGAATCCCACATACTTTCTTTTTGTTAATAATAATGTCATTTGGCCATTTAATCTGTGTCTCTAAACCACTTACTTTTTCAATTGCCTTTGACACACTAAGTGCCATAACAAGTGTAAGCATAGATGCATTTACAGGTGCAATATCCGGCCTCAGTATTACTGACATACAAATAGTACTTCCTACTGGAGACTCCCATGTTCTCCCTCGTCTTCCTCTTCCCGCACTTTGGTAATTTGCGGTAATCAGAGTGCCATCTGATGCTCCTTGTTCTGCAAGTCTCTTTGCTTCTGTATTGGTTGAATCGATTTCATCATAGGCATATATCATACCACCTATTTTTTTTGTCCGCAATTGACTTCCTATGGCACTCTCCGTCAGAACATCCGGCTCCGCCACAATGCGGTAGCCTTTATTTCTGGTGGCTTCAATCTGATATCCTTCTGTTTTTAATCCCATATGTCTGACCTTTTTATTTAATTCCCAATATATTAATAATTGTAACAATTCCTGCAATTATAAAAAGAACAACCGCACCTATGGAACAGATGCGGCTGACTTTTTTATTTTTCTCGCAAAGACGTTCTCCATTCAGAACACATAGAAAGGCTAAAAGCAGATATACAATGGAATAAAACCATACATACAAGCGGCTGTCTGCAAGAAGAAATCCAGTGGAAATGATAATAGCAATCCCAGTAATGATGTTCATCACATTAAGCCACCTTTCTCTTTCCTTATTTTCTTCTTGCAGCCACTTTTTTCCCTGCTTTCCTTCGGACGTTTTCACGACTTTCATTCTAAGCTCCATTCTGCCGAAGAAACGGCATAAAAATCAGCAAGTAATTTTTTTTATTTGTACGGTAACTACTCAGTATACTCATAGTTACCTTTATTCTGATAAAGTTGCAAGCATAACCGCTTTAATTGTATGCATACGATTTTCTGCTTCTTCAAATACTTTGGATTTTTCACACTGGAATACCTCATCTGTTACTTCCAGTTCTGTCATTCCAAAACGTTCGCCTACCGTTTTTCCGATATCCGTTTTCATATCATGATAAGACGGCAGACAGTGCAGGAAAATTGCCTGATCACCAGCCTGGTTCATTACATCCATAGTCACTTTATATGGAGTCAGATCATTGATTCTTTCTGCCCAAACCTCATCTGGTTCACCCATAGAAACCCACACATC